>NZ_JBFUGK010000011.1:0-129637 GCF_056402935.1 Polaromonas sp. P3_B1 | reverse complement strand
CTGCAGGCCACCGCGCGCGACGAGGACACGTGGCCTGCAATGGCTTCACGTAACAGGGGGTCGCCGGCGGGGTCGGTGTAAGCCCTGGGCGCGCGCGCGAAGTCCTGTTGGGCGCGGGCGCACAGGCGGCGCCAGGTATCCCAGGGAAACTGCGAGTGGTCCGGCAAGCCCACCCGGAAATCAAACCGCGGCCCGGGCGGCATGGCTTCGCCGGTCCACGGCGCCACGTGCCGCCATGCCTCAGGCAGTTCGGCCCGCGATGGGACAGGGGCGGGTGATGGCTGCGTCGCGGGGCCGCGCGGTGGCATCGTCGCCGCGACAAAGGTGCCCGCGCGTTGGCGGGACAGCAGATAACCTTCGGCCGCCAGGTGGTCGTAGGCGGCCAAGACGGTGTTGCGCGAGACACCCAGCCGGTCCGCGAGGTCGCGCGTGGTCGGCAGCCGCACGCCTACAGCCAGGCGGCCGTCGATGATCGCCGCCCGGATCTGGCGGTGCAGGGCGGCGAAGCGGTCCCGCGAGCCGGCTGCAGGCATGTCGATGTGAAATTCCATCCTTGTTCTGGCCCTTATGGATTGGCAAATTGTGGAGCTTCAAAGGTACCAGACGGCATGCCATCCTGAGGGCCGGAACATGAAACAAAACATGAAAAAGAGGTGATGCCCAGATGGATACCGCACTCGTCCTGCTCTCGCTGTTCCTGATCGACAGCCTTGCCATCGTCAGCCCCGGCCCGAACATTCTCCTTGTCGTGCATGCGGCCGCCGAGCGCGACCGGCGCGGCGCCTTGCTGATCGCCGTGGGCCTGGCCACTGCGGGCGCGATGTGGGCGTTGATCGCAGTGACCGGCCTGACGGCGGTTTTCGAGCTGATGCCTTCGCTACAGACCGCGATCCGGGTCGCCGGCGCTGCCTATCTTTTGTATATCGCCGTTCGCTTGTGGCGCTCGCACGCGGGGCCCAAGCCCACGGTGGCCATTTCCGGACGCGAGGCGCAGCCGGCCCGCAAGGCGCTGCTGCGCGGCCTTGCCACCGGCCTGCTGAACCCGAAGTCGCTGGCGTACTTCGGAAGCATCTTTGTGCTGCTGGTGCCGGCCGACGCCGGCTGGCCGCTTCGCACTGCGGCGGTCGGGCTGGTGCTCTTTGATGCGCTGCTCTGGTACGGCCTGGCCGCCTGCCTGTTCTCGACGCCGCGCGTGATCGAGGGCTATATGACGCTGCGCCGGCCGATAGACCGGGCTTGTGCGGCGTTGATGGCGGCGTTCGGTGTCAAGCTGATGCTGTGAACTGTGAGGGCGGGTAGGAGGGCTTGGCGTCTACGAGGAACTGGCTTGCTTGGGTGCTTCGTTCGATCCAAATAGCACTTAACATAATATACATCGTGGAACATATCGGCTCGTAAAAGAGCTAGCTGTACGCCAGGATGCTGACCATCTGGCAAGAACCAAGGAACAAAGCCGTAGCCACACGGCGTTGGGATCTACTTCTGCAAAATCTCATTGATTGAGTGAAGTATGGCGTTTAGTTTTTCATGGGCCTCCTGATCCTCGGAGGGCTGGCTAAAGCGATGGACCTGTTCTGAGTTGTATAGGCGGCCGTTTGTAAAAGGCCCCAAATTACCCTGAATGCGATTTGGGTACTTCGATTCATGGCGCTCATCCTTTACGAATACCGCGATGAAATCGTTCCAGATATCCTGTTTTTGGGGGCCTATGAAGGACTCCAGCAATGCGCAGTGATAGCCACTTCTTTTTCCCCAATTCTGCAGAGCGACTCCGCTGTCAGGATAAAACCGCCAGCAATCCACGGGAAATCGATGAAACGCCCCGTTAGACGGTGCATTGATGAAAAGCAGGCCTGTGGGTTTGAGAATTCTCAAAGCCTCGTTAAACAATAGCCAGAAGAATTCCGAATGCTCAAAGCAGGATGAACTTACCACCACATCCACAGACTCATCCTCAAAAGGCAGTGCATAAGGGTCTGTGATGACAACATCCACGCCTTTGGCGTCTGCAAAATCAACGCCGATGTATTTGTTATTGGGCGGTGCCACCGATCTCAGGCTGCCGTTCACATCCTGTGAACCAATATCCACAATGGTCAGGTTTACCGGATTTTTCAAATAGGTGTGGAAGAAAGCTCCGCCGTACTCCATGGCTGTATCGTGCATATTTTTCCTTTCAAGCCCGCCTTCGGGAGCCTCGTTCTGTTGTTGAGGGCGCATGAAACGGCGCCTTGGCTTCCCACAGTCTAATGGCCGGCTTCACAAGGAAAGTCCGCACCTTCCTGGTCACCATTGCCCGGCCGGCCGCTTGCCCCGGATCGCTGCGGCTATCAACTCCGTTGAGTCCGGCCGATTGGCGCGCTCGGCAAATTGCAGGGCCGTCAGCCCTTGCTGATTCTTCAGTTGGGGGTCGGCGCCTTCGTCGAGCAGCAGCTTGACGGCTGCCGGCGTGCCGTACATGGCGGCCATCATGAGCGGCGTTGTACCGTTGGGTGATTCGGCGTCTATGTAGGCGCTGTTTTCCAGCAACAGGCTGATGATGGCCACGTGGCCGTTGCTGGCGGCGTAATGCAGCGGCGTCCAGCCGGTTTTGTTGACGTCGGCGCCCTTTTTGATGAGCTTTTCTGCCAATACCTGGTGGCCTTTGAGCGCGGCGAGCATCAAGGCGCTTTCATCCTTGGCATTGAGGATGTTGACGTTTGTTTTTGGCCAGTCGACCAGCGCCTCGGCAGCTTTGAGGGATGGTTCACGCAGGGCGATGAACAAGCCGGTCTGGCCGTTCGGGTCCCGGGTGTCGGGGTCGAATCCGCGCTGCAGCAGGTTCTGGATCACCGCGGGTTGATCTTGCCTGATGGCCTGGAAGAAGTCCTCGTACGAGCCGGCCTGTACCGAAGAAAATCCAGTAATAACAATAAGAAAAATGACTTTCTTAAAGTAATGGATGAAGTGCTTCATGAGGATTTTACCCCGGTGAAAAGTTTCTCGAAGTTGCGACTCGTGGCTTCAGCAATGGCCTCCAGCGGTAGTTGGGTCAGCTCAGCGATCTGCTTAGCCACGAAGGGAACGTAAGACGGATTGTTGGTTTTGCCGCGGTACGGCATGGGCGCCAGGTAGGGGCTGTCGGTCTCTATCAGCATGCGGTCCAGCGGGACGAATTGCGCCACTTCGCGCAGGTCGGCCGCGTTCTTGAAGGTCAGGATGCCGGAAAACGAGATGTAAAAACCCAGGTCCAGTGCCGCACGGGCTACGGCCAGCGTTTCGGTGAAGCAATGGAAAACACCGGTGGCGGCGGCCCGCCCTCCACTTCCGATGCTGCCGCCCTCCTCCTTGAGGATGGCAATCGTGTCGTCTGAAGCGCTGCGGGTGTGGATGACCAGCGGCTTGGCGGTCTGGCGCGCCGCGCGTATGTGCACCCGGAAACGCTCGCGCTGCCATTCCATGTCGGCCACGGTGCGCTCGCCCAGGCGGTAGTAGTCCAGCCCGGTTTCACCAATGCCGACCACCTTGGGCAGAGCGGCACGCTGCAGCAGGTCGTCCAGGCTGGGTTCGCGCACGTCCTCGTTGTCGGGGTGCACACCCACGGTGGCCCAAAAATTCTCATAGCCGGTGGCCAGGCTGTGGACGGTCTCGAACTCCTCCAGAGTGGTGCAAATGCACAGCGCCCGGTCGACCTGGGCCTCCTGCATGGCCTGGCGGATCTGCGGCAGCTGGGCCTGAAGTTCGGGAAAGCTTAGATGGCAGTGGGAGTCGGTGAACATTCCGCGAGGACTCTGGATGGGTAGCACCGTCCCACTACATACATAGATAGAGGGAGCGGAGCGAAAGGCATGGAAACCGGAAGGCGGCCAGCAGAGCCGCCGGAGGGTTTAAATCGTCTGCGTGGGCCGGTCGGAGGCCAGGTGCGCACCGAGGATTTCCTCGATCTTGATCTTGAGCAGGCGGGATTTTTCGTCGGACGGAAAGCGCACGCCCACGCCCTGGGTGCGGTTGCCGGCGGCCCTGCCGGGCGTGACCCAGGCCACCTTGCCAGCCACCGGGTAGCGCTGCGTGTCTTCGGGCAGTGTCAGCAGCACGTAGACGTCGTCGCCGAGCTTGTAGTCGCGTGCCGTGGGAATGAAGACGCCGCCTTCCTTGAACAGCGGGATGTAGGCGGCGTACAAAGCCGCTTTTTCCTTGATGGCCAGCTGGACGACACTGGGCCGGGCGCCGGCGGCTGCGGGGGAACTGGCGGGGGGCGTTGTGCTCATGGCGCTAGTTTATCGGTTTGAAGGCGGCGGTGTCCGCAAAATTGCGGGATGAATGGCGGGCTTTATTTGGCATTGAGCGCGAGCCGGGCACGGCTGACCAGCGATTCCAGCATCAGGCCGGGGTTGTAGGGATGCTCGACGGTGCGGGCGATGGCTGCGAGCTCGCGCGACCAGCTGGCCAGCGCATACAGCCCGGCGCCCGCCTTGCCGGCCGCGGCGGACAGGTCGGCGGCGCTGAAAAACCGCGGCGCGGCGCCCATACGCACGGCCAGCACGTCGTGGCAAAGCTTTTGCAGGGCGTCGACCGCCTGCGCCGGCGCCCAGTCCGACAGGGCGCTCACGTCGCCGCGTGCCATGGCTTTGGGCAAGGCCTGCCAATGCTGGGCAGATTCGCCGGGCGGCGCGTCCTGGGCCCAGGCCAGCGCATCGGCCGGGCGCCCGCCCGAGGCGACCAGCAGGGTTTGCAGCTCGGCCGGTTTGGGCACGGGCGCGGCTTTTTTGCCGGTGGTGGCGCCCTGGCCTGCATTACTGATTTCTTGCTGCAGCCAGCCCAGCGCCAGCTCAAAGTCGGGCCAGACCATGGTGTGGCCCAGGCAGCGGCTGCGTATGGTGGGCAGCAATTGGTGGGCCGCGTCGGTGGCCAGGATGAACTTGACGGCGCCCGGCGGCTCTTCGAGCGTCTTGAGCAGGGTGTTGGCCGTCACGTTGTTCATGCGCTCGGCCGGGAACACCAGCACCACCKTGGTCGTGCCGCGCGAGCGCGTGAACTGGGTGAAGGACACGGCTTCGCGCGCCGCGTCGACCTTGATCTCCTTGCTGGGCTTGCGTTTTTTGCTGTCGAGTTCGTCCTGGGTTTTTTCGTCCAGCGGCCAGCCAAGCGCCAGCGACAGGGTCTCGGGCATCAGCATGCAGAGGTCGGCGTGGGTGTGCACGTCGACCGCATGGCAGCTGCCGCAACGGCCGCAGGCGCCTTGCGACGTGGGCTCTTCGCAAAGCCAGGCGCGGGCCAGCGCCAGCGCCAGCTCGAACTGGCCCAGGCCGGACGGCCCGCTGAGCAGCCAGGCGTGGCCGCGCTGTACCAGCAGGCTTTCAAGCTGGGTTTGCAGCCAGGGCGCCAGCGGCGGGTTGTTCGAGACAGCTGGGCCGTCCACGGTTTCTGTGTCGCTCATGGCAGCCAGCCCTTGTCCATAAAGACCTGGCGCACCGCCTGCCAGACCTCGTCGCGGGATTTGGCGGCGTCTATGCGGGCAAAACGCTCGGGGTGGTTTTTTTGCCGGTCGGCATAGCCCTGCGCCACGCGGCGGAAAAACTCCACGGGCTGAGCTTCAAACTTGTCGGGCACACGCGCGCCGGCCAGGCGCAAGGCGGCCTCCTCGGGCGCCAGATCGAACCAGACCGTCAAATGCGGCTCGATCACGGTTTCGACCTCGGGCTTCATGGGTGTGTTGCCGGCCGGGTCGCCCAGCAAGCCTTCGTCGGACTGCACCCATTGCTCCAGCGTGGCCAGCAGCTTCAGGTCAAAGCCGCGGCCCGCGCCCTGGTAGGCAAAAGTGGCGTCGGTGAAACGGTCGCACAGTACCACCTCGCCGCGCAGCAGTGCCGGGGCGATCACGTTCACGATGTGGTCGCGCCGCGCCGCGAAGATCAGCAGCGCCTCGGTCAGCGGATCCATGGCGTCGTTGAGCACCATGACGCGCAGTTTTTCAGCCAGTGGCGTGCCGCCGGGTTCGCGCGTCAGCGTCACCGCCCTGCCCTCCGCTTTGAAAGCTTCGGCCAGGCCGGCGATGTGCGTGGATTTTCCGGCGCCGTCTATGCCCTCGAAGCTGATAAAGAGGCCGCTGAGAGGTCTGGTGCTCATGGTCACTGGCCCCGGATGTATTTGTTCACCGCGCGATTGTGTTCGTCCAGGCTGCTGCTGAAATGGCTGCTGCCGTCGCCGCGCGCCACAAAATAGATGGCCTTGGTCGGTGCCGGCTGGACGGCTGCCAGCAATGCGGCCCGGCCGGGCATGGCAATCGGCGTGGGCGGCAGGCCGGCGCGGGTGTAGGTGTTGTAGGGCGTGTCGGTGAGCAGGTCGCGTTTGCGCAGGTTGCCGTCAAACTTGCTGCCCAGGCCGTAGATCACGGTCGGGTCGGTCTGCAGCAGCATGCCCATGCGCAGCCGATTGGTGAAAACGCCGCCAATCTGCGCGCGGTCCGAAGGCTTGCCGGTTTCTTTTTCGACAATGCTGGCCAGGATCAGCGCTTCGTCGGGGGTTTTAAGCGGCGTGTCGGGATTGCGCAGGGACCAGGCGGCCTCCAGGCGCTTGTCCATGGCGCGCGCCGCGCGCTTGAGCACGGCCAGGTCGGTAGAGCCTTTGGCGTAGGTGTAGGTGTCGGGGAAGAAGCGGCCTTCGGGGTGCACGCCGGGTTTGCCCAGCTTTTCCATGATGGCTTCGGGCGTCAGGTTCAGCGTGGCCGGCGAAAGCTGCTCGGCTTTTTGCAACGCCGCACGCACCTGGTTGAAGTTCCATCCCTCGACCAGCGTGATGCTTTTCAGGGCTTGATCGCCTCGCACCAGCATGCTCAGCAGCTTTTGCGGATTGGTGCCTGGCACCAGTTCATAGCTGCCGGCCTTGATGAGCCGGGCCTGGCCGGAAAAACGGAACCAGGCATGAAGCAATACCGCCGGCACATCGGCGCCGCTGGCGACGATGACATCGGCCACGCCGCTGGCGGGGGTACCGGGCTCGATTTCCAGATCCACCACCTGGCTGCCGGGGGCCAGGCGCAGCGGAATCGGCTGTTGCAGCCACCACAAGCCCGCGCCAAAGAACAGCAAGGCGCCGACAAATACCAGGATCAACAGACTTGTAAAGACACGACGCACAACCCAGCTACCTTTTCTGTACAGAACGCAAAAGCCGAGGCCTATGATAATTCAGCCCATCTCCCTCACTGAGCGACAACACCCCATGACCCTTCCCTCGATCTCCGGTATTGCCGAACTGACGCACCTGGGCGTGATCCGCGTGACGGGCGACGACGCCGTCACTTTTTTGCAGGGCCAGCTTACGCAGGACGTGGCCTTGATGGGCAGCAACGAAGCCCGGCTGGCGGCCTACTGCAATGCCAAGGGCCGCATGCAGGCCAGCTTTGTGGTCTTCAAGCATGGCGCGGACCTGCTGCTGGTCTGCAGCCGCGACATCCTGCCGGCCACGCTCAAACGCCTGTCCATGTTTGTGCTGCGCGCCAAGGCCAAATTGAGCGATGCCAGCGCGGAATTTGCCCTTTACGGCATCGCCGGCAGCGCTGTCGCGCAGGTTGCGGGACGCGCCGGCGCTTTGTGGGAAAAAGCCGAAATTGGCGACGCCAGCCTGGTGTTCCTGCATCCCGGCGCAGGCCAGGCGCGCGCGCTGTGCTGCATACCGGCCGGCTCGCCCGCGCCCCAAGGCCCTCACATCAGCCTGGCCGACTGGCAATGGCTGGGCGTGCGCTCCGGCATTGCCATGATCACCCAGCCCATCTTCGAGGCCTTTGTGCCGCAAATGCTGAACTATGAATCCGTGGGCGGCGTGAATTTCAAGAAAGGCTGCTACCCCGGCCAGGAAATCGTGGCGCGCAGCCAGTTCCGCGGCACGCTCAAGCGGCGTGCTTATGTCGCCCACATCGCCGGAACGCCTGCGGTCGGCCAGGAGGTGTTCCACGCATCCGATGCCGGCCAGCCCTGCGGCCTGGTCGCCGCTGCCGCCCCCAACCCGGCCGGCGGTTTCGACGCCATTGTGTCCATGCAGACCTCCGCCGCGGCTGACGCGGCGGACGGCCGCCTCACCTTGGGAAGCGCTTCGGGTGAAGCCCTGACCCTGCTTCCCCTGCCCTACGCGCTGCTCGAAGACATCTAGCCTTTATGTGCCTGGTTGCATTTGCCGTCGGCGCATCCGCACGCTGGCCGCTGGTGATCGCGGCCAACCGCGATGAATTCCTGGAGCGGCCCACCCTGCCTCTTGCCCGCTGGAACACCGCGTCCGGGCAGGAAGTCATCTCGGGCCGCGACCTGCGCGCCGGCGGCACCTGGATGGGCATCACGCCCGGCGGACGTATTGCCTTTCTGACCAATGTGCGCCAGGCTCAGCCCGAGGCCGCGCCGCGTTCACGCGGTGAACTGGTCACGCGCTGGCTCGAAAGTACGGGCGATGCGGCAAGCTTTGTGGCCGCGCTGGAAGACCAGGGCGCTGCCTTTGGCGGCTTTAACCTGGTACTGGGCGACTTGCGGCAAAAGGCCTGGACCTGGATCACCAACAAATATGAGGGGGCGCCGGCCCTGCATGCCCAGGCTTTGGCGCCCGGCCTTTACGGCCTGTCCAATGCCGGGCTGGACACGCCCTGGCCCAAAACCCTGGAACTCAAGCGCGTGCTGGCGGCCGCCTTGCAAAGCGGCGACGGCACTGAGGGCCTGCAAAGGCTATGGACCGCGCTGGGCAACCGGCAGCGCGCCCTGCCTGCGAATCTTCCGCACACCGGCGTGCCGCCTGATCTGGAAGAAGCCCTCTCCAGCGCCTTTGTCGAAGTGCCGGAGCGGGCCTACGGCACGCGCTGCAGCACCGTGCTGCTGGCGACGGCCTCCGGCAGGGACTGGGATGTTGAACTGGAAGAGCGTACCCATGGCCGCGAAGGCCTGGCCGCCGCCGCGGTACACCGCGAGCAATTGAAGATCAAGGCGCCTTGACCATCTCTATGTGCGGAATGCCGACTTCCTCAAAAGGCTCGCCGCGTGGCTTGAAGCCCAGCCGCTGGTAAAAGCCCTCGGCGCTGCGCTGGGCATACAGCATCACTTCCCTGTCGCCGCGTTCGCGCGCCGCATCCATCAGTGCCCGCAGGATGTCGCTACCCACGCGTGAGCCGCGCAGCGCATGGTGCACCGCCATGCGGCCTATCTTGCCCACGCCCTCGGCCTGGCGCACCAGCCGCCCGGTCGCGATGCCCTGCCCCAGGCCGTTGTAGGCGACGGCATGCAGGGCCATGCTGTCGGCCTCGTCCCATTCCATGTCCATGGGGATGCCCTGCTCCTGCACAAAGACCGCCGTGCGCACCTTGCCGGCGTCGGCGCCCAGCGCGGCCCAGTCGCCGGTTTTGATGTGCAGCATGGCCTCGCCGGTTTCATAGCCCATCAACACGCGGCGCAAGGCCTCGGGCACGGGCCTGGAGGTCTGCGAGGCCGGGTCGGCAAACACATAGACCAGCTCGCAGCTGATCAGCAGCGCATCGCCACGAAAGATGGCGCCCGTAAAGCTCATCGATGAATTGCCGATGCGCGCGCATTTGAGCGCCACATCAATCTGTTCATCAAAGCGCGCCGAGCCGTGGTATTCCACCGTCGCCTTTTTGACGTAAAGGTCGCCGTCCAAATGCACCATGGCCTCTTCATAAGGCAAGGCCAGCGCGCGCCAGTAGTCGGTGATGGCCGTGTCGAAGTACATCAGGTAGTGCGCGTTGAACACGATTTTTTGCATGTCCACCTCGGCCCAGCGCACGCGCAGGCGGTGGAAAAAGCGGAAGTCCTGTCGTTTCATCCCTGTCGTCTCCTTGTCAGTCCAATCCAAAGGCGCCGCGCAACGCCGCCGCCGCATCGGCATGGGCGCGCCTGGCTTCGGGAATGATGCGGCCCATCTTGATGAACTCATGGGTGACGCCGCGGTAAATCTCCAGGTCCACCGCCACGCCGGCCGCGCGCAGCTTGTCGGCGTACATCACGCCCTCATCGACCAGCGGATCGCACTCGGCCAGGCCCACCCAGGCCGGTGCCACGCCGTCCACGTCGGGCGCATTGAGCGGCGCGAAACGCCAGTCGTCGCGGTCCGCGGGGCTGCGCACATACTGGCTGAAGAACCACGTGATGTCGGCTTCACTCAGCACAAAGCCGTCGGCAAAAGTCTTGTGTGAGCTTGTGTCCTGGTGGGCAGCGCAGCCTGGGTAGATCAGCAATTGCAGCGCCAGCGGCAGGCCGGCGTCGCGCGCCAGCACCGCGCACATGGCTGCCAGCGTGCCGCCGGCGCTGTCGCCGCCCACGGCGATGCGCGAGGCGTCCAGGCCCAGGGATGCACCCGTGGCAGCCAGCCATTGCAACGCGTCCCAGGCATCGTTGGCCGCCGTCGGAAATTTGTGCGCGGGCGCCAGGCGGTAGTCCAGCGACACCACCGCGATGCCGGCCAGCAGGCTCAGCTGGCGGCACAGGATGTCGTGCGTGGCAACGCTGCCTACCGTGAAGCCGCCACCATGGAAAAACAGCAGCACTGGCAGCGCCTGATCCGAAGGTGCATACAGTCGTGCACCCAGCAATTCGCCGTCGCGCGCGGGGATTTGCAAATCCTCCACCCGGCCCAGCGTTGGTTTGGGAATTTCCAGCACGCCGGCGCCGGCCGCGTAGGCAGCGCGAGCCTGGTCCGGTGTCAGGGTATGGAACGGCGGGCGATTGGCGCGTGCGATGCGGCTCAGCACGTCGCGCATGGCGGGGGTTAGCAGGGTTTGTGGATTCGGCGGCATCAGTGAGGGGCGGGGATCAAAACGTGGGTGCTATCGCCGAGGTGACGGGAATCAAGGCTGGCGCGCGGGAGATCTGGGCGGAACGCCTTGAAAGCCATTAAAGTCAGTACAAGGATCCGCATCGCCCCACATCGTACAACGCAGAAAGACAGCCCGCATGGCCTTCATTTACTACGTCACCCAGATCCAGTTCGAGTTCGGCGCCGTGAAACTGCTCAAGCAGGAATGCGAGCGCGTGGGCATCACGCACCCGCTCATCGTGACCGACCCCGGCGTCAAGGCGGCGGGCATTTTGCAAAAGGCGCTGGACGCCCTGCCCGGCATGAAAGTCACGGTGTTCGACCAGACGCCGTCCAATCCGACCGAGGCCGCCGTGCGCGCCGCCGCCGAACTCTATAAAGCCAGCGGCTGCGACGGCCTGATCGCCGTGGGAGGCGGCTCGGCCATCGACTGCGCCAAGGGCGTGGCGATTGCCGCCACGCATGAAGGCCCGCTGACCACCTACGCCACCATCGAAGGCGGCTCGCCCAAAATCACCGACCGTGCGGCGCCGCTGATCGCCGTGCCCACCACCAGCGGCACCGGCAGCGAAGTCGCACGCGGCGCCATCCTCATCGTGGACGACCACCGCAAGCTGGGCTTTCACTCCTGGCACCTGGTGCCCAAAACCGCCATCTGCGACCCCGAACTCACGCTGGGCCTGCCCGCCAAACTGACGGCCGCCACCGGCATGGACGCGATCGCGCACTGCATGGAAACCTATATGTCGGCCGCCTTCAACCCGCCTGCCGACGGCATTGCGCTGGACGGCCTGGAGCGCGGGTGGGCCCACATCGAGCGCGCCACGCGCGACGGCAGCGACCGCGAAGCACGCTTCAACCTGATGAGCGCCTCGATGCAGGGCGCCATGGCTTTCCAGAAAGGCCTGGGCTGTGTGCATTCCTTAAGCCACAGCCTGGGCGGCGTGGACCCTCGCCTGCACCACGGCACGCTGAACGCGATGTTCCTGCCGGCGGTGGTGCGTTTTAACGCCCAGGCTGAATCGGTGCAAAAAGACAAACGCCTGGACCGCATGGCGCGCGCCATGGGCCTTGCCTCAGGCGGCGATATCGCCGAAGCCATTCGCGACATGAACGCCCGCCTGGGCCTGCCCACCGGGCTGGCAGCCATGGGCGTTGAGCGCGGGCAGTTTGGCCAGATCATCACCGGCGCGCTGGCCGACCATTGCCACAAGACGAATCCGCGCATTGCCAGCGCAGGCGAATACGAAGAAATGCTGGCGGCTTCGCTCTAAGCATCCAGTACAGCCCTGCCCCGCCGGGGGCATCGGCGCATTACCAGCGCACCCCCGCTCATGTCGTCGCTGAGCGGTGACTTCTTCGTGCGCGCCATCCGCCATCCTCAGTTCCTGCGGCGGACCGGAAAACCTTCAAGCTGGAATATGGTTACTTTTCATAACCATAAATCGCCGGCTTGGCAAGAGTCTATTTACTTATTATTTATAACCAAAATGTCGTTACGCTTAGCCCGTGGTTAACGATTTCCAAGCAATTGGCCGGGGGCCGGTTGCGGGCGTATGGCCCCGGCGGGGGTGCCAGTCGCTAAGCACGCCATATCAACAACATCAGGAGACATCATGAAAACCCAATTGTTCGCACTTTCGGTGCTGTCGGCGGCCTGCTGCGCGGCCCACGCCCAAAGCTCTGTCACGGTGTATGGCGTGCTCGATTCCTACCTTGAACTCGCGTCCGCGGGCAACGGTACTGTGACGCGCATCTCCAGCGGCGGCGCCATGGGCTCGCGCTTCGGCTTTCGGGGCACGGAAGACCTGGGTGGCGGCCTGAAGGCGAACTTCATCCTGGAAGCCGGCATCTTGCTGGACACGGGCGCTAGCACCGGCACCGCCACCATCCCTACCAGCACCGTCCCGACGGGCGGCTCTTATATGTTCCAGCGCCTGGCGACGGTGGGCCTGAGCGGCGACTTTGGCGCCGTCAACATCGGTCGCCAGTACACGCCGCACTTCGGCACCATGGCGGCTTTTGACCCGACCGGGTTCACCATGTCGGGCGCGCTGAACTACTACGCCGGCCCCGGTGTGGGCGTCAACGGCGGCTCGCTCTCCGACGGCACCACGCGCCGCGACAACTCCATCCAGTACACCACGCCGACCTGGAGCGGCTTCAAGGCCAATCTGTTTTATGCGCTTGGCGAATCGACCGGCGCGGGCGGCCAACCCAAGTCCACCGGCAATGTGCTCAACGTCGCGGCCGGCTACAGCAGCAGCACGCTGGCGGCGCAAGCCAGCTACATGACGGAAAAAACCATTTACCTGGTTGGCAACACCGACAAGTACACAACCTTGGCCGCGTCCTACGATTTCGGGGTGATCAAGCCTTCAGCCATCTTTGTGCGCCGCCGCGGCGACATGGCCGGCGCGCCCGCGCTCGACGCCTACCAGATCGGCGCCTCGGCCCCCGTGGGTGTCGGCAAGCTGATCGCCACCTACGGCCAGCTCAAAAACAAGACCACGGCGAACTCGGATTCCAAGGCCATCGGCGTGCGCTACGACTATCCGCTGTCCAAGCGCACCACGATTTACGGCGGCGCCACCAAGATCAGCAACCAGGCGGCCGCCGGCTACACCATCAGCGGCGGCGGCGGCAGCTCGCCGGGCCTGGCGCTCTCAGCCGTCGGCCAAAGCCCGAAATCGGTGTACGCGGGTATCGCGCACGTGTTTTAAGGCGGTTTTGCCGGGCGCTTAAAGCGCGCCCAACTGCCCAAGGTCCGGCCGTGCCAGCCAGGCCTGCCATTCCTCGGCCAGCTGCGCGCTGGCCGCGGTGGCCGCGCTCCAGGCCCTCACTCTCGCCTGCAGATCGGGCCCGTAGCGCACAAAGTCCGTGCGGTCGGGCAGCTTGGCGTTCGGCAGGGTCTTGACCCACTCGGGGTCGGGCGCCAGCAGCACCATGTTGTCCAGGAAGTGCGTGGCCTTGTGGCGCCACTTGAGGCCTTTATCGAGCCAGCCGGGCACCACCGATTTCTGGAAATGCGGGTAGAGCACCAGGTCCGCGCCGCCGGCCGCGTCTTTGGCGCCGTAGTTCAAATGCAGGTGGTAGTCGGTGATGCCCCCGTCCCAGTAGGCGCCGGGCGGCCCGCCGGGCACGTTGTGCACCGAGCGCAGCACAAAGGGAATCGAGCAGCTGGCCTGCAGCGCAAGCTTGAAGTTGTCCTCACTGAGGTCCACCTGGCGCGTGCGGTAGTCGCTGGTGGCGAAAGGCAGTTTCACACCGGGTGTTGAAAACACCACGCGCTCCAGCCAGGCGCCCATGGCCTTGCGGTGCAGGCTGTTGGTGAGAAAAGCGCCCAGATAACCCAGCGGGGTGGCGACTTTGTGCTCGCGGCCCAGCAGGTGCCGCCCGCGTGAGGTCACGATATGCAGATTGTAGCGCGGGTGCTGCAGCACCTCATGCACACGCCCGCCGTAAAACGCTTTCAGGCTGTCGCCGAACTGCTCGCTCACCATGTCCGCCGTCGGTCGTTTCTGGCCGGGCTGCAGTTCGTAATGCTGGTGGATGTAGTCGTGTTCCAGCCGTGAAAAACCCGCAGCCGGATCGTTCAGGCAGGCCGTGGCCATGCGCCAGGCGCCTATGGACGCGCCCACCAGATGAACGGGATGATCGGTTTTCGCGAGCCAGTCGCCGAAGATAAAGCGGTCCAGCGCGCCCAGGATCAAGCCCTTGGGCCCGCCGGCCGCGCCCGGCACCACGCCAATGTCCTGGGGCCGAAGGCCGTGTTGTTCGATGTGCCGGCGCGCCTGCGGGCCGGCGTAAATGCGAAGGGCTTTCATGGGTGTCGGTTGGGCTGCTGGCGTATTGAAGCATCGGGCAAGGGGCACGGCTGTCTTTTGTGGGACCGCCGTGCGCTCCCCGCTCACTTCTTGAGCGCCGCCAGTTTGCTGAAGGCCGATTCCATGGCCGTGGCCGCCGCCGGTTGCGGCGCGCCGCGTCCGCCGCCGTAGTTGCCACCGTAATTGCCGCCTCGGCCCTGCCCTGCGGGCCGCGCGCTTTCAAAGCGGTTGTCGCGCGGGCCGTCCCGGCGCGCCGGCGCGGCGTCCAGCTTCATGGTCAGGCCAATGCGCTTGCGCGCCACGTCGACCTCGGTGACCCGCACTTTGACGATGTCGCCGGTTTTGACGACTTCGCGCGCGTCATTGACGAACTTGTTGGCGAGCTGGCTCACATGCACCAGGCCGTCCTGGTGCACGCCGATGTCGACAAAAGCGCCAAAGGCCGCGACGTTGCTGACCGTGCCTTCCAGCGTCATGCCTTCCTTCAGGTCCTTGATGTCTTCCACGCCTTCGTTAAAGCGCGCCACCTTGAAGTCGGGGCGCGGATCGCGGCCGGGTTTCTCGAGTTCGGTGATGATGTCCTTGACGGTGATCACGCCGAACTGCTCATTCGCGAACAGCTCGGGCTTCAAGGTCTTGAGCATCTCGGCCCGGCCCATGAGCTCGGCCACCGGCTTGCCGGTGTGGGCCATGATTTTTTCGACCACCGGGTAGGTTTCAGGGTGCACGCCGGTCATGTCCAGCGGGTTGCTGCTGCTGCGCAGGCGCAAAAAGCCCGCGCTTTGTTCAAAGGTCTTGGCGCCCAGGCCGGTCACCTTGAGCAGGTCGGCTCGGGACGCGAAAGCGCCGTTGGCATCACGCCAGCGAACCACCGATTTGGCGACGGTTTGCGACAGGCCCGAGACGCGCGCCAGCAAGGGCACGCTGGCGGTGTTCAGGTCCACGCCGACGCTGTTCACGCAATCCTCGACCACGGTGTCCAGGCTGCGCGCCAGGTCGCTCTGGTTCACGTCGTGCTGGTACTGGCCCACACCGATGGATTTGGGGTCGATCTTGACGAGCTCGGCCAGGGGATCTTGCAGGCGTCGCGCGATGCTCGCCGCGCCGCGCAGGCTCACGTCCACGTCGGGCATTTCCTGGCTGGCGAATTCACTGGCCGAGTAGACCGAGGCGCCGGCTTCGCTGACCACGACTTTTTCAATGACCTGCTCCACCTTGGCCATGCCCTTGATCAGGTCGGCGGCGAGTTTGTCGGTTTCACGGCTGGCCGTGCCGTTGCCGATGGCGATCAGGTTCACGCCATGTTTTTCGCAAAGCTTGGCCAGGGTGTGCAGCGAGCCGTCCCAGTCCTTGCGCGGCTCGTGCGGATACACCGTGGCTGTCTCCACCAGCTTGCCGGTGGCATCCACCACCGCGACCTTCACACCGGTGCGAATGCCCGGGTCCAGGCCCATCACCACGCGCGGGCCGGCGGGCGCCGCCAGCAACAGGTCGCGCAGGTTGTCTGCGAACACCTTGATGGCGACTTTTTCGGCCTCCTCGCGCAAGCGGGTGAAGAGGTCGCGCTCCAGCGAGAGGCTGAGCTTGACGCGCCAGGTCCAGGCCACGGCCTTGCGGATCAGGTCGTCGGCCGGGCGCGCCTTGTGGCTCCAGCCCAGGTGCAGCGCGATCTTGCCTTCGGCGATGCTGGGCTTGCCGGGCTCGGCCTGTTCGGGCAGTACCAGCTTGGCATCCAGGATTTCCAGTGCGCGGCCGCGGAACACCGCCAGCGCGCGGTGCGAGGGCACGCGGCCAATCGGCTCGTCGTAATCGAAGTAGTCGCGAAATTTGGCGGTATCGGCATGGTTCTCGTCCTTGCCGGCCACGAGTTTGGAGCTGAACAGCCCTTCGCTCCACAGCCAGTTGCGCAGCGACTGCACCAGGCCCGCATCCTCGGCCCAGCGCTCGGAGAGGATGTCGCGCACGCCGTCGAGCACGGCCTGCACGGTGGTGAAGTCGTCGCCGCTTTCGTTTTTCTCGGCCTTCACAAAGGCTGCGGCCTCGTCGGCCGGCACCAGCGAGGGGTCGGCAAACAGCTTGTCCGCCAGCGGCTCTATGCCGGCCTCGCGCGCGATCTGGCCCTTGGTGCGGCGCTTGGGCTTGAAGGGCAGGTACAGGTCTTCCAGGTCCTGCTTGGTGGCGGCGAACTCGATCGCCGCGCGCAGCTCGGGGGTGAGCTTGCCCTGCTCTTCGATGCTTTTGAGCACGGCCTCGCGGCGCTCTTCGAGCTCGCGCAGGTAACCCAGCCGGTATTCAAGTTCGCGCAGCTGGATGTCGTCCAGCCCACCGGTGGCCTCCTTGCGGTAGCGCGCGATAAAGGGAACGGTGGCACCGCCGTCCAGCAGCTCCACGGCTGCCTTGATTTGCTGTTCCTGGACTTTGATTTCTGCCGCGATCTGGCGGATGATTTTTTGCATGTCGGAAAAAAGGCTGAAAAGCTGGAAAGGACGAAACAAGAATGAAGGGCCAGGACGCAGGGATTCGCGAATCCACAAACTGACGCCAAGGGTCGGCATTGTCCCACAGGCAAAACGCCTCTTGACTCCAAATAATGGGCAAGACTGAAAAGCAATTTCTTACATTTATTCCAGGGAGACGGACATGCGAATTCGAACGATATTGCTGGTGGTGGGCATCCTGCTGCTGGCGGGCTTTGTGGCCCTTAACCTTGACGAGTTCACGCGCATCAGCATGCTGAGCCTGGGCTTTACGACTGTGCAGGTATCGCTGGGGCTGCTCATGCTGTTGCTGCTGGTGGTCGCCACCGTGGCCTACCTGGCCAGCACGCTCTATATCCAAAGCACTCACCTGCTTGAGACCCGGCAGTACTCCCGCGAACTTAACGCCCAGCGTGAGCTGGCCGACAAGGCCGAGGCTTCGCGCTTCACCGAACTGCGCAGCTACCTGGAGGTGCAGGCCCTGGCTGCGCAACACCGCGAGGCAGCCGCAGCCACGGTGCTGGCCGAACGCTTTGCGCAGCAGCAGCAAGCCTTGCTGGCGCGGCTGGAGCAGACCGACAACAGCATCGCAGCCTATATGGGCCAATTGGAAGACCGCCTTGAACGGCGCAACGGCATGGGCAGCCTTCAAAAAGACCACATGACCATGCCCCTGGTGTAAGAAACACCGGCATCCAGCGACCAAAGGCCAGTCGCGGCCCCGCACCCATTCGGATGCGGCGTCCGCGCCCAACGCCTCTGGAGACGCCATGCCAACTCGTTCATACCCCGCCATCGCGGGGATTGTTTTCGCCACCCTTCTCTGTCTGAGCAACGCGTTCGCAGCCCAAAACGCCTGCACAGCAACGTCGGGACCGGCCGTTACGCCGGTCATCGAGCTCTACACCTCCGAAGGCTGCAGTTCGTGCCCGCCGGCCGACAGGTGGGTATCGACGCTCAAGGGCTCCGGCATGGTGGTGCAGGCCTTTCATGTCGGCTATTGGGACTACATCGGCTGGGTCGACCGCTTCGCCGCGCCGGCCTATACCCGGCGCCAGCATGAGGTGGCCGCGCGCAACAGCCTGCGCAGCGTCTACACCCCGCAGGCCGTGCTCAACGGCAAGGACTTGCCCGCCTGGGGCCCCCGGCCGCCCGGCGGCAAGGAGCCGGCGCGCGCGGCCATCGTGCTGACACAACTGGGCACCGACCAGTTTGAGGCTTTGGTAACACCGGTGGCCGAGCGGCAGCTGTCGCCTTCGTGGGCGGCCTACTGGACCGTCACCGAACACGGCCACAACTCCAAGGTGCAGGCCGGCGAAAACGCCGGCGCCTTCCTCAAGCACGATTTTGTGGTGCGCCAGTACACCCAGGCGGGTGAATACCCAAACCAGGGCACCGCGCCGCAAAAGCTGGCTTTTCGCAGCATCGCCGCTACTCCCGGCCATGAGCGCCAGGTCAACCTCGTGGTGTTCGACCCCAAAACCGGCAAGACCCTGCAGGCCGTGAGCCTGCAATGCCCGGTTTAGGAAAATTGGGGCTTGCCGCACAATGGCGGAATGGATCCCCGGCCCGCGCCCTCGCCCTATTCACTGCCACCCGGCCTGCGCGCGCCTGAGGCCGCCGATTACCTGGCACTGGGCGGCTGGGTCCGGGACGCCGACACCTGCCTGCGCTGGGCCGGACCCAAGCTGAAGTATCCGTTCAGGCCGGCACGGCTCTCGAAGTTGCTGGCCGAACCCGGCGCCAACAGCTTTGTGATGAGCCGCGGCCCGGCGGCACCGGCCCTGGGTTTCGGGCAGTTCTGGGTGCGCGATCCCGGCGTGGCCCACCTGGCCCGCATCGTCCTCGCGCCCACGGCACGTGGCCAGGGCCTGGGCACCACGCTGTGCGAACTGCTGATGGCCGAGGCCGCGCGCGCCGTCGGCGCCAACGCCTTCACGCTGCGCGTCTACCGCGACAACGACCCGGCACTGGCCATTTACGAGCGCCTGGGTTTTGCCGTGGTGGCGGACCTGTCGGACGCACGGGTTTTTGCCATGCGCAAGCAGGCCTGAAGCCCGGCCCCAGGCCTTCGCTAAACTCTGCCGCATGCTTTCCAGCCGCCGCGCGCGCCTTTCTTTCGCATGATCTCCCTGTTCCTCAAATGCCTGCTGGGCGCGGTGGCCGTGCTGCTGATCGCCCTGCTGTCCCGCTCACGCAACTTTGTCATCGCCGGCCTGGTGCCGCTGTTTCCCACCTTCGCGCTGATCGCGCACTACATGGTGGGCAGCGAACGCAGCGCCGCCGACTTGCGCGCCACCGCGCTGTTCGGCCTGTGGTCGTTGATTCCTTATGCGACTTACCTGCTTGCGGTGTACTGGCTCAGCATCCGCGCCTCGCTCACGGTGACGCTCGCCGCCGCTACCCTGGCCTGGGCCGTGGCGGCGGGCGCCCTGCTGCTGGGCTGGAGCCGCGCTTACCCCACGTCTTTCTGAACTGAGGCCCGCGTGAACAAACTCAAAAAAATCCTGCGAAGCCTGCTGCTGGCCCCCGTGGCCCTGTTCCTGCTGTTCGAGGAATGGGGCTGGGAGCCGCTGGCCGCCGCCTTCGCAGCGCTGGGTCGGCTGCCCTGGTGGGGCCGGCTTGAGCGTTTCATCACCGGCCTGCCGCCCTGGGCCGCGCTGCTGGCCTTCGGCGTGCCCGTGCTTGCGCTGATCCCCATCAAGCTGCTGGCGCTGTACCTCTTCAGCCAGGGCCATCTCACCATGGGGTTGGGCTTGATTCTTGCTGCGAAGATCGCGGGAACGGCGATGGCGGCGCGCCTGTTCCAGCTGACGCACCCGGCGCTGATGCGCATGGCCTGGTTCGCGCGGCTCTACACGCCCTGGAAGGCCTGGAAAGACAAGCTCATCGCGCAGGCAAGGGCCTCCTGGGCCTGGCGTGTGGCACGCCGCCTGAAGACGCGGGTCAAGCTGGCGGGCGCCAGGTTGCTGGCGGCCCTCAAAGCCGCCCTGTCGTGATGAAGCTTCAATGCCACTGAACTTTTCGCACCATGTTCGACATCCTCAAACCGCCTCTCTACATACGCCTCTCGCCTTTTCGCTTGACGGTGCGCAACGTCAAGACGGGTGAGTTCATCTCCGAAGTGCCCGAAGTCGCCATCTCGCGCGGACCCAAGGAAAAAATCCTGGGCGTAGGCGACGAAGCAGCCCTGCACAAGTCAAGCAAATCAGCGCATGTCGTCAACCCGTTTGCCCACCCGCGCTCCATGATGTCCGACTTCACTGCGGGCCAGGCGGTCGTCAAAGCCTTGATACGCAAGCTGCACAAGAGTGGGCTGTTTGCGCCGGCGCCTCGTATGGTGTTCCACCCCCAGGGAGACCCGGCCGGCGGTTTCACTCAGGTGGAAATCCGGGCGTTCCGCGAAATGGCACTTGGTGCCGGCGCCTCGGAAGTCATCGTCTGGCAAGGACAGGACTTGACGGATGAACAGGTGCTGTCGCGTCGCTATCCACCTACTGGCCAGATACTCGATGAAACCTGAGCAGGGAGGCCTGCGCGCGCTGACCCGGGAGTTCCCGCATGCGGGCCGGCTGGAGCGGATTTTCCTCAGGCCCGCCCGGCGCGTTCCGGTGCTGGCCGTGCAGAGCACCCTGGCGATCGCGGGCCGAGGCCTTGAAGGCGACCGCAGCGCACTGGGCGCGCAGGACGGCAAACGCCAGGTCACCCTGGTGCAGGCCGAACACCTGCCCGTGCTGGCTTCCCTGGCCCGGCGGGAGACGGTGGACGCCGCGGACCTTCGCCGCAACCTCGTGGTGGGCGGCCTGAATCTGCTGGCGGCCAGATCGCTGTTCAAGGACCAGCGCATGGTGCTGCGCATAGGCTCAGTGGTGCTGGAGATCACCGGTCCCTGCGAACCCTGCTCGCGCATGGACGAAGTGCTGGGCGCCGGCGGCTACAACGCGATGCGCGGCCATGGCGGGCTGACGGCGCGCGTGCTGCAGGGCGGCCCGCTGCGGGTGGGCGATGCGGTGATTTGCGAGCCGGCCTGAACGCGCCACCCTAACCTGACCGGTCCAAACCGTGGGCCGGTATGGGTATTGGGCATGCGTCATACTGGCCTGCCAATTACTTCATACTCGCCCGCCTCCATGACTAAAACCTCGGTCGACAAGCAAAAAATCAAATTCCTGCTGCTGGAGGGCATACACCCCTCCGCCGTGGAAGTTCTCAAGGCCGCGGGTTATTCCAATATTGAAAGCCTGTCCGGCGCCCTGCCCGACGATGAACTCAAGGCCAAAATTGCCGACGTGCATTTTGTCGGCATACGCTCGCGCACCCAGCTCACGGCCGAGGTATTCGCCCAGGCCGGCAAGCTCGCGGCTGTCGGCTGCTTTTGCATAGGCACCAACCAGGTTGACCTGGTCGCGGCCCGCGAGCGCGGCATCGCGGTGTTTAACGCGCCTTACTCCAATACCCGCTCGGTGGCCGAGCTGGTGCTGGCCGAGGCGATTTTGCTGCTGCGCGGCGTGCCCGAAAAAAGCGCGGTGGCGCATCGCGGCGGCTGGCTCAAGTCGGCCGAGAACGCTTATGAAATTCGCGGCAAGACTTTGGGCATCGTCGGCTACGGCTCCATAGGCACGCAGCTCTCGGTTCTGGCCGAGGCGCTGGGCATGCACGTCGTGTTCTTCGACGTGGTCACCAAGCTGCCGCTGGGCAATGCGCGGCAGGTGCCGCAGCTCAAGGATTTGCTGGCCCAGTCCGACGTGGTGAGCCTGCACGTGCCCGAAACCCAGGCCACGCAATGGATGATGGGCGCGGTCGAAATCGCCGCCATCAAGCCCGGCGGCGTGCTGATCAATGCCTCGCGCGGCACGGTGGTCGAGATTGAGCCACTGGCCCAGGCACTCAAGAGCAAAAAACTGCTGGGCGCTGCGATCGACGTCTTCCCGGTGGAGCCGCGCAGCAACAAGGATGTTTTCGAGTCACCCTTGCGCGGCCTCGACAACGTGATCCTGACACCGCACGTGGGCGGCTCGACCATGGAAGCCCAAGAGAACATCGGCATCGAAGTCGCCGAAAAACTTGTGAAGTACAGCGACAACGGCACTTCGACCTCTTCGGTCAACTTTCCCGAAGTCGCGCTGCCGGCCCACCCCGGCAAACACCGCCTGCTGCACATCCACCGCAATGTGCCGGGCGTGCTGTCCGAAATCAACAAGGTGTTTGCCGCCAACGGCATCAACATTGCGTCGCAATACCTGCAGACCAACGAAGCAGTCGGCTATGTGGTGATCGACATTGATGCAGCACATTCTGACGTCGCGTTGGCCAAGCTGGCCGAGGTGCCGGGCACGATTCGCAGCCGCGTTTTGTTCTAAGACTTATTGCGCAGGCGGTTGCAATCCCAGCAGGTTCGCCAGCGCGGCCGTCGGCAAGGCACCTTCCTGCGACACCACCGCGCCGGTCTGGGCATGGGTGCCGACGATGCTGGGGATGCCGCTGAAACCCATGCGGGTCATGAGGGCGGTGTTTTTGGCGACGGCGTCTTTTTGCGGGTCTATGCTGCTGGCCGCGCTGATACCGCCGCGCCCTGCTTTCATCGAGGCCTCATGCTCATCCATGGCGGCCACCGGGTCGCCCGACGCCAGCAGGGTCGCGCCCTGGGAGGTGCTGGCGGCGTTCAGGATGCCGACGGGGATCCAGACAAACTTGGCCTGCGATTTCAGCGGTTTGGCGGCTTCCCACAGCACGGCGCAATGCGGGCACTGCGCATCAAAAAACACATAGACGGTGCGCTTGCTCATCTGCGAACCGGCGATAAAACCCTTGGCTTCGGCCGCGATGGCGTCCACCGAAAGGGCTGGAGCCGCCGCGGGTTTGGATGCGGATGCCTCGGGGGCGTCGTTGCAGCCGGCCAGCAGCAGGCTGGCAGCCATCAGCGCGGTGGCGAAAAGTGAGGTCAGGGGTTTGGGCATGGTGGCGTCCATCGGTGAACAAGAAGGCAAGAATAGCCGAGCGCACCTATTTCGACAGCGTTTCCACCAATTCCCCCGCGAGCATCAAGAATTCCGGCGAGCGCAGCACCGACACATGGGTAGCGTTCATCGCGTAGGTCACGCGGGTCTTGAGGCCGCGGGCCTGCAGGGCCCTGGCGTAGCTTTCGCTGAATAGCGGCAAGGTGTTTTCGTCCTTGTTGCCAACCACCAGGCTGATCAAGGTGCCGGGCGGCATCTTCTCCGCCTCGGCCAGCGGCGACAGGCTGGTCCAGGCTCCCTTCTTGCCGGCCGCGCTGTTTCGCCATTGGCGCCATGCCGGCACATCGCAGGGGCAAGCGGCCAGCAGATAGGCGTCGGCGCTGCCGGGAAAACGGCCTGCGAGCAAGGCCACCATGGCGGCACCGCCCGAATGTCCGACCAGCAGGACTTTTTTGCCTGGATTCAGCTTTCGCAGGTTGTTGAGCGCCGCGGCGAGGATCTCGATGTTCTGCGGGGTGTAGTCGTCGTCGCCCGGGCCGGACCGGCCGTCTGAGGTCCCCAGCTCGCTGCTATAGCCTGGCCTTTGCAGCGCCACCGTGACCGTCTGGAGTTTTTCCGCGAGCATGGCGGCCGCGCCGCTGTCGGCTTTCAGTTCGGTGCGCCCGCCGTTGTCGCCATGCAGGAAGACGACCAGCACCTTGGGCGTGATGCGGGCCGAAGCTTGCGCCGGCGACAGCGTGCGGATGACCAGGCAATGCCGGCTGTCCCCTGCCCGCTCCATACCGTCAGCCTTTTTGCCGTCGGGGCATGTGGCCTGCTGGGCCAGAGCGGCCCAAGGCAAACCGGCCAGCAGCAGGCCGGCAACAGCCAGGCGAAGGCGGCGCATCAGGCGCCGCGCAAGGCGGCTTTCAACTGCTGCCCGATCTCGGGCTTGTCGGCGAAGGGGTCGGTCGGGTTGCGCGCCTGCAGCACGTCTTCCAGCCGGGTCTGCACCGAGTTGATGGCTTTGGGATGGCTGTAGATATAGAACTGGTTCTTCGCGATGGCGTCAAACACCAGCTGCGCCACGTCGGCCGCGGTGACCTTGCCGGAACCCACGGCCTTGCCGGTCATGGCCTGCTGGATCATCTGGCTTTTGGTGGGCTTGCCGGCGGCGAGATCGGCCGGGCGGTTGCGGTGGCTCATGCCTATGCCGGTGGCCACAAAGAAGGGGCACAGCACCGAGGCGCCGACCTGGTCGGTCACCAGGCCCAGGTCCTGGTACAGGGTTTCACTGAGCGCCACGACCGCATGCTTGCTGACGTTGTAGACGCCCATGTTCGGCGGGTTCAGCAGGCCGGCCATGCTGGCGGTATTGACGATGTGGCCTTGCCAGGACGGGTCTTTGGCGGCGGCCTCCAGCATCATGGGCGTGAAGATGCGCACGCCGTGCACCACGCCCATGACGTTGACGCCCATCACCCATTCCCAGTCCTTGAGGCTGTTTTCCCAGATCAGGCCGCCCGCGCCCACGCCGGCGTTGTTGAAGACAAAGTGCGGCGCGCCGAAGCGCTCGAACACAGCCTGGCCCATGGCTTCCATCTGCTCGGCGCTGGAAACGTCGAGCTTGAAGGACAGCACCTGGGCGCCAGCGGCTTTCACCTCTTCACTGGCCTTGTCCAGCGCATCCTGCTGCACATCGGCCAGCACCAGGTTCATGCCCAGTTTGGCGCCCAGGCGCGCGCATTCCAGGCCGAAGCCCGAGCCTGCGCCGGTCAGCACTGCTGTCTTGCCTTTGAAGTCCGTGATCATGGTTGTTTCCTTGAAGGTGAATATGCGGGTGTCTTGGAGAATTCTGAAAATTGTCCCTGAGGCCTTCGCCGGCGCATGTCACGCAGGCAACTCTGGCAACTGGGCAACTTCGGCGATTCAGGAACTTCAGGCAGGCCGCAGCATTTCAATGTGCGGTATGCCGTCTTCGATATAAGGCTCGCCGTCCTGCACAAAGCCATGCTGGTTGTAGAACTTTTCAAGCCGCGCCTGGGCGCCTATGCGTATGGCTTGCGGGCCCCAATGCCGCTGGAGCTGCTCCACCGCCTCTTTCATCAGCACATGGCCGATTCCGCCGCCGCGCGCCGAGGAATGGGTAACGACACGGCCTATGCTGGCCTCGGCGAATTTCACGCCGGCGGCAAAGCAGCGCGCATAGGCGGCCAGGCGGCCGTCCCGCACACCCAGCAAATGCATGGCCTCGGCGTCGGCGCCATCCATGTCCTGGAAAACGCAGGCCTGTTCCACGACAAAAACCTCGCTGCGCAATTGCAGCAGTTCATAAAGTTCCAGCGTGCTTAACGCGCTGAACGGCACAAAACGCCAGGTGAGGAGGTCATGGCCGCTCATGCCGGGGTGGCGGCTTTCAGCGAATAGCCTATGCGCGGGAAATGCACGTGCACGGTGCCCGCGCGCGGATCAGTGCGCCGCAGTGTGTAGTGCATGCGGGTGGCGGCGATGAGCTCGCCTTCGGTAGGCTCAGGGCCAAAACTCTCACCGCTCACCAACACCTGGCTGCCCAGCGGGATGCCGTGCTCATCCTGGAAAAGATCGTCATGCAGCGGCGCGGGCGTGGATGCGGCGGCCACGGCGATGGCGTCGGCGGAACTGAGCTTTTCAGAACTGCCATGACCTATGGCGGCCATGCGGTCCATCCATTCGAGCACAGCCGGCGTGAGCTTGAGGATGCCTGCAAGCACCGAGGTCTGCACGCGCGTGAACCACAGCGGGTGGTACATCGCGAAGTCGGCGATGCAAGGCACCTCCCCGAGCAAAAAGGGCCTGTCGTCCAGCATGTCGGAGATGCGCCGCAGGTAAGACTTGTAGGCCGCCGCGGCATCGCTGGCGCGCAGGCGCGGCATGCCGCCGCTCATGGCTTTTCGGTCTTCGCCGAAAGCGCGTGCGGCTTCGGGCGGCGCTTTCTCAAAAATCTGCGCCACGCCCTTGGGCTGGGTGTTGTAGGCCATGGAGGTCCAGAACAGCGTGTTGTCGGCCCAGTGCGCGAGTGTGCGCGCCAGTCCCTTGCTGGGCTCGGGGTACACCGAGGGCGTGGGCTGCAAGTGCTCGAGCACGTCGCTGATCAGCGCGGTGTCGCAATAGATGTCGGCGCCTATCTGCAGGATGGGCGTCTTGCGGTAGCCGCCCGTGAGCGCCACCACGTCGGGCTTGGGCATGATCATCGGGATGATGACGGACTTCCAGGGCAGGTTTTTGTAGCCCAGCATCAGCCGCGTTTTTTCGGCAAAGGGCGATGTGGGGTAGTGATGAAGGATGAGTTCGCTCATGGATGTCTCCGTATTCTTGGGTAATTCAATTCAGCGGGGCATGGCCCGGGCGATGATGGCATCGAAATCGACGCCGGCGCCCAGCGTGCCGAAGGACTGGCCCCAGTTGCCGGCCAGGCGTGAATCACAAAACGCGCTAAAGACGGCAGCGGGTGCCGTCTGCAGCAGCAGCGCAGCCTGCACCGCAAGCGCCACATCCTGCGCCAGCCGGCGCGCTTCGACTTCGGTTGCCATCTCTTCGATGCGCGTGGGCAAGGCGGTGGCCAGCTTGTCCAGCGCCGGGTGCGCGCCCTTGGCCGCGGAAAGTTCCTGCGCCAACGCGGCCACGGCGTCGGCCTTGCGCAGGGCGCGCAGCAAATCCAGCGCCATGATGTTGCCCGCGCCCTCCCAGATCGAGTTGAGCGGCATTTCGCGGTAGACGCGGGCCATGATGCCTTCGCCGCCCTCCTCCACATAGCCGTTGCCGCCCAGGCATTCCATGGCCTCCTGCGCGAAGTGGCTGCCGCGCTTGCAGATCCAGAACTTGGCGACCGGCGTCAGCAGGCGCGCCATGGCGGCCTCGTGGGCATCGCCCGGACGGTCGAAGGCCCGTGCCAGGCGCAGGGCCAACGCCGTGGCGGCTTCGGATTCGAGCGCCAGGTCGGCCAGCACGTTGCGCATCAGCGGTTGGTCCACCAGCAGCTTGCCGAAGGCCTTACGTTGAGAGGTGTGGTTCAGCGCCAAGGACAGCGCCTGCCGCATCAGGCCGCTGGTGCCCAGTGCGCAGTCCAGCCGCGTCATGCTGCCCATCTCGAGGATTTGAGGAATGCCGCGACCCTCCTCGCCGACCAGCCAGGCCTGGGCGCCTTCAAATTCCACTTCGGAGCTGGCATTGGCCTTGTTGCCGAGTTTGTCCTTCAGGCGCTGGATGCGGATGGGGTTGAGGCCGCCATCGGGCAACACCCGCGGCAGGAAGAAGCAGCTCAAGCCGCTCTTCGTCTGGGCCAGCACCAGGAAGGCGTCGCACATGGGTGCCGAGAAAAACCATTTGTGGCCGGTGATGGCATACCGCTCGCCCCAGCCGTCGCGGCCCGAGGGCTCGGCCCGCGTGGTGTTGGCCCGCACATCGGAGCCGCCCTGCTTTTCGGTCATGCCCATGCCCATGGTGAGGCCGGCCTTGGCCTGCCAGGGCTTGAGTTCGGGGTCGTAGGCGCGGCTGGCCAGCTTGGGGCCCCAGTCTGCATACACCGCCGTGTTGCCGCGCAGCGCGGGCGTGGCCGCATAAGTCATGGAGATGGGGCAGAGGATGGAGGGCTCCAGCTCGGTGAACAGCATGAAGCCCGCGGCGCGCCGCACATGCGGGGATGCTTCGTCATCGGACCACGGCGTGCCATGCAGGCCCGCACCGGTCGCGAGCTTCATGAGTTCGTGGTAGCTCGGATGGAACTCCACCTGGTCCACCCGCCGCCCGAAGCGGTCATGGCTGTGCAGCACCGGCCCATGCACATTGGCCAGGCGCGCATGGGTCTGCATGGCGCTGCTGCCCAGCGCGGCGCCCAGCTGGCCCAGTTCCGCGGTGTCCAACGCAGGCGCATTGAATTTCAGCGCATCCCGCAACGGCCGGTTGGTGGCCAGCAGGTTGTAGTCCGCCAGCGGCGCGGGCTGGTTGAAGACTTCATGGGTGGGGTTCATGGCAAACCTCCTGCGGGGTTTGGCTTAAATGAGCTTGACCAGCTGTTTGCCGAAATTTTTTCCCTTGAGCAATCCGAGGAAGGCTTCGGGTGCCGACTCAATGCCTTGCGCCACGCTTTCACGCGGGCGGAGCTTGCCGGTACCGACCAGGGTGCCGAGTTCCTTGAGCGCTTCGGGCCAGACTTCCATGTGCTCGGCCACGATAAAACCTTCGAGCTTGAGGCGGCTGGTCAAAATCAGCGCCGGGTGGGCCAGCGGCAAGGGCCGGCCGTCGTAACCGGCGATCACGCCGCACAGCGCGATGCGGCCGAAGGCGTTCATGCGCGGCAGCACGGCGTCCAGCACCATGCCGCCCACGTTTTCGAAATAACCGTCTATGCCGTCGGGACAGGCATCGCGCAAGGCCTTGGACAGCGAAGCCGCGTCGGCATGCAGCTTGTAGTCGATGCAGGCGTCAAAGCCGAGTTCATCGACCGCGTATTTGCATTTGTCGGGCCCACCCGCGATACCGACCGTGCGGCAGCCGCGCGCCTTGGACAAGGCCGCAAAGGCGCTGCCGACAGCCCCCGTCGCAGCGCTGACCACCATGGTCTGGCCGGCCTTGGGTTCGATGATTTTGACCAGGCCGTACCAGGCGGTGACGCCGGGCATGCCGACCGCGCCCAAGTAGTGCGACAGCGGCACATGGGTGGTGTCCACCTTGCGCAGCGCGCCGGGCTGGTCGGCGCTGACCACGCTGTATTCCTGCCAGCCGCCCATGCCGACGACCTTGTCGCCGGGCTGGAATTTGGGCGAGCGGCTTTCAACCACTTCGCCGGCCGTGCCGCCAATCATGACCTGGCCCAGCGGCTGGGGCGCTGCATAACTTTTGGAGTCGTTCATGCGGCCGCGCATGTAAGGGTCCAGGCTCAGGTAGTGGTGGCGCACCAGCACCTGGCCGTCCTGCAGGGGCGGTGTGTCGCTGGAGACCAGCAGGAAGTTGCTCGCGCTGGCTTCGCCGGTGGGCCGGTTGTCGAGAAGGATTTGCTGGTTGACGGGCATGGTGGGCTCCTGTGAATGTTGTGCCGCGGTTGAGGTCGCGGCGGGGAGGTCAATCTGTCGAAATCGCGCCTGAGACGTCCGGTTTGCCTCCGGCGGGCTTGCGTTTGACGTATTTGAAAGTACCGGTCGAATGTGCGCAGGCCTGGCCCAGTACATCGTAAAGCGTGGCTTCGGTAAACGCCATGGTGGCAGTGCGGTGCATAAGCCTTCCCTTGGCCGTGAGCCGGCCGCCGTCGCCGGGCGCCGGCCGCATAAAGCTGGTTTTCATTTCGATGGTGACCACGCCCATGTCTTTTTGCACGCTGCGCGCGGCCGTGGCCATGGTCACGTCCAGCAGCGTCATGATGGCGCCGCCGTGCGTCACGGCAAAAGAGTTGAGGTGCTCGGGTTTAGGCGTATAGCCTATGGCCGAGGCGCCGCCCGTGAACAGCTCCAGCTCAAAGCCCAGATGCCTGACGAAGGGGATGTCGGCACCGAAGTCCATGACCTCTTCCCAGCCCTTCACTTGATTAGCCGCCTGTTACCACTGATACACCACCGTCGACAGCCAGCCACTGGCCGGTGATGTGCTTGCCGGCATCCGAGGCGTAAAGCACGCACAGGCCTTTGAGGTCCTCGTCATCACCCAGGCGGCCCAGGGGTGCGTGCGAAGCGAGCTTTTCTTCGCCCAGTGCTTTCAGTGTGCCCACGGTCATCTTGCTCGGGAAAAAGCCCGGGCAGATGGCGTTGACGGTGATGTTGTACTTGCCCCATTCGCAGCCCAGCGCGCGCGTGAAATTGACGACGGCGCCCTTGGAGGTGTTGTAGGCCACGGTGGTCATCTCGCGCGGGTTGCCGCCCAGGCCGGCGATGGAAGCCACGTTGATGATGCGGCCGGATTTGCGCGCGATCATGCTGTGCTTGGCGATGTGCTGGCTCAGGATGAAGTAGCCGCGAATGTTGAGGTTCATGACCTTGTCCCAGGCCTCGACCGGGTGGTCTTCGGCCGGCGCGCCCCAGGCGGCGCCGGCGTTGTTGACCAGGATGTCGACATGGCCCAGGCGCTYGATGGCCTCGTCGGCCAGCGCGCGTATGTCTTCTTCTTTCGAGCAGTCGGCGGCAATCCAGTCGACGTCGATGCCGGCGGCCTTGAGTTCGGCGGCGGACTCGATGAGGTCTTCGGCCTTGCGCGAGCTCAGGATGACCTTGGCGCCGGCCTCGCCCAACGCCTGCGCCAGTTGCAGGCCCAGGCCGCGCGAGCCGCCGGTCACGAGGGCGGTCTTGCCTTTGAGGTCAAACAGTTGCTGGATGGTACGGTTCATGGAAGTCTCCTTGAGTTTTGTTTATGGCTCTCCGTGGGGCCGCGCGAACGGATTCACGGGGATGATGGATGAGAAATGAGCTTGATGGATGGGTGCTTGCCCGGCAGCCGCGGCCGCGGTGTTTCACTTGCGTTGAACCTCGCCATGTTGGCACAACCTCGGGCGTGTTGCAGTGCCCTGCTGTCGTGGTGGCGACTTCGATCCCGGGCCGTTCACGACCCCACATTGATGCGGGAGCGCACATAGATCAGCGCAAAGCCCACCGCCGCGACGACACCGCCCACAACCACCAGGGACCAGCCTATGGCGTCGTCCGTACGCTGGACCGACAGGCCCAGCACCAGGGTCAGCAGCCCGCCGTAAATCAGTATCCAGATCAGGGCCTGAAGGCGCGCCACGTTCTTGTTGGAAACAGGGTCGGCGGACGGTTTGAAAAATGCCATTAAAAAGCCTCCTCGGGCAGCTCGGCGCAGGTCAGGTCGCGGCTTTCAACCACTTTGAGCCAGGCGTCGATCTTGGGTAACTCGTAATGATAAAAGTAGCGCATGGCCCCCATTCGTCCCGCATGCGGCGCATCCGGGGTTAATGAAAGGCTGGCAAGCGCCACATCCAGCCAGAGCCACGCCAATACGGTGTGGCCGAAGGCCTGCATATAGGGTACCGCATTGGCCAAAGCCTCGCCCGGCTCGCCCGTGGCCCAGGCCGCCTTGGTGGCGCTGCCCACATGCTGCAGCGCCTTGCCCAGCGCGTTGGCGTGCACCGCCAGTTCGGGCCGTTGTATGGCTTTTTCAATCGTGGCGTTGATGCGGGCGGCCAGCAACTGCAGTCCCCTGCCCCCTTCCATCAGCACCTTGCGGCCCAGCAGGTCCATGGCCTGGATGCCGTGCGTGCCTTCGTGGATCATGTTCAGGCGGTTGTCGCGCCAGTACTGTTCCACCGGGAAGTCGCGGGTGTAACCGTAGCCGCCGTGCACCTGGATGGCCAGGGAATTGGCCTCCAGGCACCATTCGCTGGGCCAGCTCTTGGCAATCGGTGTCAGTACCTCGAGCAGCAGGCGCGCGTCGTCGGCGGCCTGCGCCTCGGCGGTGTGGTTCTCATCGACCAGGCGCGCGCAATACAGCTCCAGCGCCAGCGCGCCTTCGCAGTACGCTTTTTGCGCCAACAGCATGCGCTTGACGTCGGCGTGCTCGATGATGCGGATCTGCGGCTGGGAGGCGTCTTTACCGCCCACGCCCACCGGCCGGCCCTGCGGCCGGTTCTTGGCGTAGTCGAGGCTGGCGTAATAACCCGCCATGCCCAGCATGGTGGCGGCCGTGCCCACGCCTATGCGCGCCTCGTTCATCATGTGGAACATGCAGCGCAGGCCCTCATGCGGCTTGCCGACCAGGTAGCCGATGGCGCCCGAAGCCGGCTGTCCTGAGCCTGTCGAAGGGACGGGGTACTTTCCTTCACCAAAGTTGAGCAAGGTGTTGGTGGTGCCGCGCCAGCCCAGCTTGTGGTTGAGGCCCGCCAGCGCCACGTCGTTGCGCACGCCGGTGAGCTCGCCCTTGGTATTGACCATCTTCTTGGGCACGATGAACAGCGAGATGCCGCGCGTGCCGGGGATCAGCTTGCCGTCAGGCCCCGGTATCTTGGCCAGCACCAGGTGGATGATGTTGTCGGTCAGCTCATGCTCGCCGGCCGAGATCCACATCTTGTTGCCCTTGAGGCGATAACGAGCGCCCAGCGGGTCTGCCTCAAAGCCTTCGCCGTCGGGCACGGCGCGCGTGATCACGTCGCTCAGCGAGGAGCCGGCCTGCGGCTCGGACAAGCACATGGTGCCCGAGAAGCGGCCAGAAAACTCGTTCTTCGCGAAGACTTCTTTTTGCAGCTCGGTGCCGTGCACCATCAGCAGGTTGGCATTGCCGGTGGTCAAAAGGCCCGAGCCTATGCTGACCGAGGCCATGGCAAAAAAGGCGTTGGCCGCGGCCTCGACGGTATAGGGCAGCTGCATGCCGCCGACTTCATAGTCCTGCGCGGCGCTGAGCATGCCGGAGGCCGCATAGGCTTTCTGCGCCTCGTGCGTGGCCTGCGGAAGAATCACTTTTTCGCCGTCGAAATGCGGCTCCTGGGTGTCCACCGTGCGGTTGAACGGCGCGTATTTCTCGCGCGCAATGCGCTCGCAGGTGTCGAAGACCGCGTCAAAGGTTTCGCGCGAATGGTCGGCGAAACGGTCTCGCTGATTCAGCGATTCGGCGTCAAGCCAGTGGTACAGCAGGAAGTCGAGGGTGGGCCTGAGGCTCATTGTGGAAGCTCCCGAAACGTTGGTAGCGCCAGGCGATAGGCGTGGCCTTTATGGACAGCCAGCCTCCGGCATCTGTTTAACTAAGCGGCGCGCGCCTTGCATCAACTGATCAGTTTCCATGAGTTCAGCCAACTTGGCGCGGTAGTCCAAAAGCGCCGGATACAAGGGACTGTCCGCGCCACAGTTGCGAAACTCCATCTTGGTGCAAAAGTCCTGTGGCGTGATAGTGCCGCGGCGCGGCGGCATCATTGGGATGGGGGCCTTTATCAACGCGAACTCCATGAGGGACGAGGCGATTCTCGGCCAACGGGCGTAGACCTCATTGGCCTGCAAGTGACGATAGGCGGCCAAATCCTCTGGCGAAAGGCGGCTAAAAAAAGCTTGGTTCAACGCTTCGGTGGAAGCGGAAAGCCGGTCCAGCACCTGATCGTCACCCTGGGTCACGCCGGGCACCTCGCTGGCGCTGGCAAACGCATTCCTTCCGCCGGGAATCACATCGTCCAGCGCCTGGTCTAGTGGCGAGCGCAACTTCAGCTCATCGGCCAGACGTCGCACCTTTGCCAGGGGCCAATTCCATGTCCTGCCGCTGTTGACGTCGGTGAGGGAGACGGCCATTAGATCCAGGCCGTTGGCGACAGCGACCACCGCCAAGCCGCGCTGGCCTTGCGCAGAGCTTTGAAGCGCATTCCATGTCTGGATCTGGGCCGGGCTGAAAGCGCCCTGTACGGCCAGACGGCTGACCCGCACCGTCACCGCTTCGGTGGTGTCACCCTGAACGCCGTGGCGATCCAGACCACTCAGCCAATCGCGGGCGGCGTCCGCCACCGCGACCATGCCGGGCGCAGGCCGGGCCGGAAAGCCTTGGCGGTCCAGCGCCGAACAGCGCAGCAGCAACATATTTCGGCGGGTCAGTTCGTGGCCCTGCTGCCAGAGCTTCAAGCCGACCACGATGTGCTCACGGTAAGCTGGCGTGGCCAGAAGCCCGGACATTATCGGAACGGTCTCGTCGGCAGATGCGGCATGGCAGGCACCGCCAGCCAGATACAGCAGCAACCATACCGCACCCTGACGCCATCGCGGAAGCGACCTGGATCGGTACGACGCCATGGCGCTTTACAGGACTTCGTAAATGCCGGCCGCGCCCATGCCGCCGCCGATGCACATGGTCACGCAGACACGCTTGGCGCCGCGGCGCTTGCCTTCGATCAGCGCATGGCCCGTGAGGCGCTGGCCGGTCACGCCGTAGGGGTGGCCGACGGCGATCGCGCCGCCGTTGACGTTGAGCTTGTCCATGGGAATGCCCAGCTTGTCGGCGCAGTACAGCACCTGTACGGCGAAGGCTTCGTTGAGTTCCCAGAGGTCGATGTCGTCTATCTTCAGGCCCAGCTTGGCCAGCACCTTGGGGATCGCGAAGACCGGGCCAATGCCCATCTCGTCAGGCTCACAGCCGGCGACCGCGAAGCCGAGGAAGCGGCCCAGGGGCTTGAGGCCCTTCTTTTGCGCCACGGTTTCGCTCATGACCACCACGGCGCCGCCGCCGTCGGAGAACTGGCTGGCATTGCCGGCCGCGATCACGCCGCCGGGAATCGCCGGCTTGATGCCGCTGATGCCTTCCTTGGTCGTGCCTTCGCGTATGCCTTCGTCCTTGCTGACGGTGACCTGTTTGGTCGTCAGGCCCATGACCTTGTCGGCCACGCCGGCTGTCACGGTGATGGGGGCAATTTCGGCTTCAAACAGGCCGGCGGCCTGTGCGGCCGTGGCCTTTTGCTGGCTCAGCGCGCCGTATTCGTCCATGCGGTCGCGCGAGATGTTGTAGCGCTTGGCGACCTGCTCGGCGGTCTGCAGCATGTTCCAGTAAATTTCGGGCTTGTTCTTGGCCAGCCAGGCTTCCTGCAGCATGTGGGTGTTCATTTCCTGCTGCACGCAGGAGATGCTTTCGACGCCGCCAGCCACATAGATGTCGGCTTCGCCGGCGATCACGCGCTGGGCCGCCAGGGCAATGGTCTGCAAACCCGACGAGCAGAAGCGGTTGACCGTCATGCCCGACACGGTGACGGGGCAGCCGGCGCGCAGCGCGATCTGGCGCGCGATGTTGGCGCCGGTCGCGCCTTCGGGCGTGGCGCAGCCCATGATCACGTCATCGACTTCGCCGGCCTCGATGCCGGCGCGCTTGAGCGCGTGCTCGACGGCGTGGCCGCCCAGGGTGGCGCCGTGTGTCATGTTGAAAGAGCCCTTCCAGCTTTTGGCCAGGGGGGTGCGTGCGGTGGAAACGATGACTGCTGAGCTCATGAAATTCTCCGGAATCTGGGTGCGTTGATCTGTGCGGTGCGCTGGGTTCAGACGGTCGGGTTGAAGGTCTTGCCTTCAGCCGCCAGCTTGGCCAGCAGGGGCGCGGGCTTCCAGAATTTGGCGTCGTCCAGCGGGTTCTGCGCGAAGCGGTTCATGCTTTGCACCACGTTGAACAGGCCCAGCTGGTCAGCGTAGAGCATCGGGCCGCCGCGGTAGACCGGGAAGCCGTAGCCCATGATGTAGACCATGTCGATGTCGCTGGCCTTGGAGGCAATGCCCTCCTCCAGGATGTGCGCGGCCTCGTTGACCAGCGAGAACACCAGGCGCTGCACGATTTCCTCGTCGGAAATCTTGCGCGGTGTGATGCCCAGGCTCTTGCGGTGGTCTTCAATCATCTTGACAACTTCGGCGTTCGGGATCGCGTCGCGCTTGCCGGGCACGTAGTCGTACCAGCCTGCGCCCGTCTTCTGGCCGAAGCGGCCTTTTTCGCAGAGCAGGTCGGCGGTCTTGCTGTACTTCATGTCGGGCTTTTCGGTATAGCGGCGCTTGCGGATGGCCCAGCCGATGTCGTTGCCGGCCAGGTCGCCCATGCGGAAGGGCCCCATGGCAAAACCGAATTTCTCGATGGCCTTGTCGACCTGCTCGGGCGTGCAGCCTTCGTCGAGCAGGAAACCGCCCTGGCGGCCGTACTGCTCGATCATGCGGTTGCCGATAAAGCCGTCGCACACGCCGGAGACCACGGCCGTCTTGCGGATTTTTTTGCCGACCGCCATCACGGTGGCCAGGACGTCCTTGCCGGTCTTGGCGCCGCGCACCACTTCGAGCAGCTTCATGACGTTGGCGGGGCTGAAGAAATGCAGGCCGACCACGTCTTGCGGGCGCTTGGTGAACTCAGCGATCTTGTTGACGTCCAGCGTGGAGGTGTTGGAGGCCAGGATGGCGCCGGGTTTCATCACACGGTCCAGTTCTTTAAAAACCTTTTCCTTGACGCCCATCTCTTCGAATACGGCTTCGATCACCAGGTCGGCGTCTTTGAGGTCGTCGTAGCTCAGCGTGGTGCTCAGCAGGCTCATGCGCTGCTCGTACTTGTCCTGCTTGAGCTTGCCCTTTTTGACCTGGGCTTCGTAGTTCTTGCGGATGATGCCCAGGCCCTTATCCAGAGCCTCCTGCTTCATCTCGAGGATTTTGACCGGAACGCCGGCGTTCAGGAAGTTCATGGCGATGCCGCCGCCCATGGTGCCGGCGCCTATGACGGCCACCGCGTTGATCTCGCGCTTGGGCGTGTCTTCCGGCACGTCGGGAATTTTGGAGGCGGCGCGCTCGGCCATGAAGATGTGGCGCAGCGCGCGGCTTTCAGGCGTCCACATCAGGTTGATGAAGAACTCGCGCTCAAGCGCCATGCCTTCTTCGAATTTCTTCTTGGTGGCGGCTTCCACGGCGTCCACGCACTTGAGCGGCGCGGGGAAGTTCTTGGACATGCCCTTGACCATGTTGCGGGCGAACTGGAAGTAGGCGTCGCCGTTGGGGTGCTTGGCGCGCAGCTCACGCACCAGCGGCAGCGGCCGGGTGTCGGAAATCGACTGGGCAAAGGCCAGCGCTTCCTGGGCCAGCGATTCGGGCGAGGCAGCGAGCTTGTCGAACAGCTTCTGGCCGGGGATTTGCGCGAGCAGTTCGCTCTTGACGGGCTCACCGCTCACGATCATGTTCAAGGCCGGCTCCACGCCGAGCACGCGCGGCAGGCGCTGCGTGCCGCCGGCGCCGGGCAGCAGGCCCAGCTTGACTTCAGGCAAGGCGATGTTGGTGCCGGGCGCGGCGATGCGGTAGTGGCAGCCCAGGGCCAGTTCCAGCCCGCCGCCCATGCAGACGCTGTGGATCGCGGCCACAACGGGCTTGGCGGAATTCTCAACGGCGCGGATCACGCTGAGCAGGTTGGGTTCGGTCAGCGCCTTGGGCGTGCCGAATTCCTTGATGTCGGCGCCGCCCGAGAAGGCCTTGCCGGCGCCGGTGATCACGATGGCCTTGACAGCCGCGTCGGCATTGGCTTTTTGCAGGTTGTCGGTCAGGCTCAGGCGTGTCGCATGGCCCAGGCCGTTGACGGGAGGGTTGCTCAGGGTGATGACGGCCACGCTGCCGTGAACTTCGTAAAGGGTGGTCATTGCTGCTTCTTTCCTTGATGGGAGTTTCAATTGTTCAGTTGTCTCGGCTGGCGTTGAGCCCTGCAAGCCCTGGTGTTGCGACACCAACGGCCGCCTAAAAAAGTACGACCGTTCTTTTTCCATTGTAGGGGGCGTTTGTGACGGCACAAGTCCCCGGATGGACTGTTCAGTCTATTTTTGTCCCAGCGGTGACATGCCTGATGGCATTCACACGGTTTGTAGAACCTGTTTACAGCCTAAACGGGGCCGCGTTTAGGCTGTAAACAGGTTCTCACACCTCAAGCCACTCTTTGCGGATGTAGGCGTCGGCCCGCAGGCTGTCGGGCGTGCCGTCAAACACGATGCTGCCGTGGCCCATGACCAGCGCGCGGTCGGAAATCGCCATGGCAATCGTCAGCTTCTGCTCGATCAGCAGCACTGAAATACCTTTGGCCTTGAGGGTCTGCAAATACTGGCCGACGAGTTCGACGATCTTGGGCGCCAGGCCCTCGGTGGGCTCGTCGATGATGATCAGGTCGGGGTCGCCCATCAGCGTGCGGCACAGCGTCAGCATCTGCTGCTCGCCGCCCGAGAGCACACCGGCCTCGGTGTGCTGGCGTTCGCGCAGCCGGGGAAACATCTGGTACATGTCTTCAAAGGACCAGCGCGAACCCTTGCCGGATCCTTTCTGGCCCAGCAGCAGGTTCTGGTGCACCGTGAGCTTGGGGAAGATGTCGCGGTTTTCGGGCACATAGCCAATCCCCAGGTGGGCGATCTGGTAGGCCTTCTTGCCGACGATCTCCTGCTTTTTCCAGAGGATGGAGCCCTGGCAGTCGACCRGGCCCATGATGGCCTTGGCCGTGGTGGAGCGGCCCGACCCGTTGCGACCCAGCAAGGCGACGATCTGGCCGGGCTGCACGTCGAAATGCACGCCGTGCAGCACATGGCTTTTGCCGTAGAAGGCGTGGAGGTTCTGGATATGCAGCATCACAGGACTCCGACGGGCCGCCCCGAGGAGGCCGACGCCCCCTCGGGGGGCAGAGAGGACACGAAGTGCCGAACGTGGGGGCTCATGCTTTTCCTCCTGCTTGTGCGTCAGCCACCGATGAGCCTAGATACGCTTCTTGCACCCGCTGGTCGGCGCGCACGGCTTCGGGCGTGTCGTAAGCAATGATTTCGCCATACACCACCACCGCGATCTTGTCGGCCAGGCCGAACACCACGCCCATGTCGTGCTCCACGGTCAGCAGGGTCTTGCCCACGGTGACTTCCTTGATCAGGCTGATAAAGCGGCTGGTTTCCGAGCGGCTCATGCCAGCCGTGGGTTCGTCCAGCAGGATGACGCTGGCGCCGCCGGCAATCGTGATGCCGATCTCCAGCGCGCGCTGCTCGGCGTAAGTCAGGTTGGTGGCCAGCACGTCGCGTTTTTTGTCGAGCTTGATCATGGCCATCAACTCCTCGGCGCGCTGGTTGGCGTCGTCCAGGTCGGCCAGGAAGCGCAAGAAGGTGTATTTGTAGCCCAGGCTCCAGAGCACGCCGCAGCGCAGGTTCTCGAACACGCTGAGCTTGGGAAAGATGTTGGTGATCTGGAAGCTGCGAGACAGGCCCAGCCGGTTGATCTCAAACGGCTTTTTGCCGTCTATGCGCTGGCCGTTGAGCAGCACCTCTCCGCTGGTGGGCTCAAAACGCCCGCTGATGAGGTTGAACAGCGTGGACTTGCCGGCGCCGTTGGGGCCGATGATGGCGACGCGCTCGCCGGCTTTCACCTGCAGGTTGGCGCCGCGGATGATCTCGGTCTTGCCGAAGTTTTTCCGCAAATCCTTCAGTTCAAGCGAACAGGTGATGGCACTCACAACAGTTCCCTCCGCTTGATTTCTTTTTCGATGTCATCTTGTATCCGGCCCCATTGCGTGAGGAATTGCCGGCGCGTGAGTTCAAACAGCCCAAGGCCGGTGGCCAGCACAAAGCCCGCGCCCAGCCAGCTGTTGAGGTTGGTCGCGTTGAGCCGCACGCCCATGAAGCCAAGCTCCGGGCCCAGGGCCGCATTGAGCTGCAGGTGGTAAATCATTTCCACCATGGCGGCCGCGCCGGCCAGCGCGGTGAAGGCCGTCAGGGCCAGGCCCAGGTAACCGACCCACAACTCCCTGAGCTTGCCGAAGGCGGCCACGCGCAAATTCATCATGATCAGGCTGGCGATGCCGCCTGGCGCATACATCACCATAAAAAGAAAGATCAGGCCCACATAGAGCAGCCAGGCCATGGAGAGCTCGGACAGCAATATCAGCGCCACCACCAGCAGGCCGGCGCCGATGATGGGGCCGAAGAAAAAGGTCGCTCCGCCCAGGAAGGTGAACAGCAGCAGGCTGCCCGAGCGCACGCCGCTCACGACTTCAGCCGTGACGATTTCCGAATTGATGGCTGCCAGCCCGCCGCCTATGCCGGCGAAGAAGCCGGCGATGATGAAGGCGTAGTAGCGCACGCGCTGCGTGTTGTAGCCGATGAACTCCACGCGCTCGGGGTTGTCGCGCACGGCGTTCAGGATGCGGCCCAGCGGCGTACGCGTGAAGGCGAACATCGCGGCGGTGCAGATAAAGCAATACACCGCGATCAGGTAATAAACCTGGATCTGCGGGCCGAAGCTGATGCCGAACACAGCCTTGCCATAGGCCCGGTTGGTGGTGATGCCGCCCTCCCCGCCGAAGAACTCGGGGAACATCAGCGACATGGCGAACACCAGTTCACCCACGCCCAGCGTGATCATGGCAAAAGTGGTGCCGGCCTTCTTGGTGGTGACGTAGCCGAACAGCATGGCAAAGAACAGGCCCGACAGGCCGCCCACCAGCGGTATCAGCGGCAGCGGGATGTAGAACGTGCCCTTGGCGGCCAGGTTCATCGCATGCACGGCCAGGAAGGAACCCAGCCCGGCATAGACCGCATGGCCGAAGCTGAGCATGCCGCCCTGCCCCAGCAGGATGTTGTAGCTCAGGCAGATGATGACCAGGTAGCCGGCCTGCGACAGCATGGTGAGCGCCAGGCTGCTTTTGAACATCAGCGGCGCAACGATCAGCAGCAGCGCATACAGCGTCCAGAGCAGCCAGCGGCCGACGTTATAGGGTTTGAATTGGTAGTACGGAGTGGTTGCCATATGTCTGCGTTCAACCTTCCCGCGTACCCAGCAGGCCCTTGGGCCTGAAGATCAGGATCAGCACCAGGAACAGGAAGGGCAGTATGGGCGCCACCTGCGAAATCGTGAGCTTGAGCAGCGGATAGCCAAAGGTCTCGGGCGTCACCACGTACTTGAAGTGCCCCAAAAGCGTGATCAGCGACTGGTCGAGCGCAATGGCGAAGGTCTGGATCAGGCCTATCAGCAGCGACGCCAGGAAGGCGCCGCTCAGCGAGCCCATGCCGCCCACCACCACGACCACAAAAATGATGGCGCCCACCGAGCCGGCCATGGCGGGTTCGGTGACAAAGGTGTTGCCGCCTATGACGCCGGCCAGGCCCGCAAGCGCCGCCCCGCCGCCGAAGACGAGCATGAAGACACGCGGCACGTTGTGGCCCAGGGCTTCCACGGTTTCAGGATGGGTCAGCGCGGCCTGGATCACCAGCCCTATGCGCGTGCGCGTGAGCAGCAGCCAGATGCCGGCCAGCATGGCCAGCGAGATGAACATGATGAAGGCGCGCGATTTCGGAAAGTTGGTGCCGAACACCGTGAACAATGGTCCCTGCAGGCCTTCGGGCAGCACGTAGTTGACGGCCGAGCGGCCCCAGACGAGTTGCACCAGTTCCAGCAGCAGGTAAGACAGCCCGAAGGTGACCAGCAGCTCGGGCACATGGCCGAACTTGTGCACCTTGCGCAGGCAAAAGCGCTCAAAGGCCGCGCCCATCACAAACACCAGCAGCGGCGCCACCAGCAGCGACCACCAAAAGCCTATGACCTGCGAAGTGCTGTAGGCGATATAGGCGCCGACCATGTAGAAGGACGCGTGCGCGAAATTGAGCACGCCCATCATGCTGAAGATCAGCGTCAGGCCCGAGCTGAGCATGAACAACAGCAAGCCGTAGCTCAGGCCGTTGAGCATCGCGATGGTGAAGGATTCCAGATTCATCGATAAGCGCCTGTTGCAATAAAAACCGGATGAAAAAAAGGCCCGAACTCGGATCGGGCCTGTGTCCGTCAGCGGGACGCCGGTGTCAGCCCGGGCGCTTCATCTGGCACGAGGTGGGCGTGCTGGCCACATAGGGCTCATAGTATTTGACCGGCACAAAGGTGTAGCCGGTGTTCTCTGCATCGTAGGGGTATTTGCCGCCGGCTTTCTCCCATTTGTCGATGTACAGGCCCTGCTGCAGCTGGTGGTCGGTCTTGCGCATCTCGACGTCGCCGTTAAAGCTCTTGAAGCGCAGGCCTTCCATGGCCTTGGCCACCACGGCCGGCTCGGTCGACTTGGTCTGCGCCATGGCTTCGGTGAGGATGGTGAAGGCGTGAAAGATCGCGCCGGTGTAGAAGTCGTCGTTGAACTTCTTCTTGTACTCGGCCTGGATCTGTTGGATCTCGCCGCCCATGTTGAGGTGGTTGTAGGCCACCATGTAGACGCGCCCGGCCGAGCCCGCACCCAGCGCGGTCGGCGTGCCGGTGACACCGGCGTAGTAGGTGTAGAACTTGACGTTGTTCAGGCCCGCCTCGTTGGCCGCCTTCACCAGCAGCGACAGGTCGGAGCCCCAGTTGCCGGTGATCACGGTGTCGGCGCCCGACTGTTTGATCTTGGCGATGTAGGGCGCGAAGTCGCGCACCTGGGCCAGCGGGTGCAGGTCTTCGCCGACGATCTGGATGTCGGGACGCTTGCTGCCCAGGTTGGCCTTGGCGAACTTGGCGACCTGCTGGCCGTGCGAGTAGTTCTGGTTGATCAGGTAGACCTTCTTGATGTCCGGCTGCTCCTTCATGAAGGCCGTCAGGGCCTCCATCTTCATGGAGGTGTCGGCATCCAGGCGGAAGTGCCAGTAGTCGCACTTGCTGTTGGTCAGGTCCGGGTCCACAGCGGCGTAGTTGAGGTAGACGACTTCTTTGCCGGGGTTGCGCTCGTTGTACTTGGACAGCGCGTCCATGATGGCCAGCGCCGGGCCGGAGCCGTTGCCCTGCACGATGTAGCGCGCGCCCTGATCAATCGCGGACTTCAGCGCGTTGGTGGTTTCCTGCGGGCTGAGCTTGTTGTCGATGCCGATGATCTCGAACTTCACGCCGGCCTTGTTCTTTTTGCTGAATTGTTCGGCCAGGAACTGGAAGCCCTTGAGCTGGTTGGTACCGACCGCCGCCATCAGGCCGGACAGCGGGTCCAGCCAGGCGATCTTGACTGTCTGGTTCAGGTTCACGGCGCCGCCGGCGGCGGGCGCGGCAACAGAGGCTTTGGCCGGAGCGGCCGCCTTGGCAGGCGCCTGGGCCAGCGTCATGCCGCTGTAAAGCATGGCGGACACCGCCAGAGCGACGCCTGCATGCCGCGCGAAAAATCGGGTTTGGGTTGTCATCCCTTGTCTCCTGAAAATTTATGAATTTGCGAACGAAAACCTGACGGGGAACTGGCAAAGGTTAGGTCAAATGATGTTGCACTGCGTCAGGGAATGCCCTAGCGGTATGTCACAGATGTGACCGGAGCTAAGGCCCCCACGTTCATTCACTGCGTGTAACTCTCTGCCCCCCGAGGGGGCCGCTGCGCCTGCGGCCCGGCAAAGCCGGTTCCGCGGCCCCTGCTTGGTTTAAATCCGGGCTCCTCGAACTTTGGTTCTAGCTCTGCGGTAACTTGTAGTCCTTGAGCATTTCGCGCAGTTTTGTCTTGAGCATCTTGCCGGTAGCGCCCAGGGGAATGGCATCGACAAACACCACGTCATCGGGAATTTGCCATTTCGCGGTCTTGCCTTCATAGAAGCGCAGCAACTCGTCGCGCGTGACATCCATGCCGGGCTTTTTGACGACCGCGATGATGGGACGCTCGTCCCACTTGGGATGGGCTACGCCTATGCAGGCGGCCATGGCCACGGCCGGGTGGGCCACGGCGATGTTTTCGATGTCGATGGAGCTGATCCACTCGCCGCCCGACTTGATGACGTCCTTGCTGCGGTCGGTGATCTGCAAATAGCCGTCGGGGTCTATGGTGCCGACGTCGCCCGTGGGGAACCAGCCGTCGACCAATGGATCGCCGCCTTCGCCCTTGAAGTACTCACGCACGACCCAGGGTCCCTTGACATAGAGGTCGCCAAAGACCTTGCCGTCCCAGGGCAGTTCCCGGCCGTTCGCATCGACGATCTTCATGTCGACGCCGTAGATGGCGCGCCCCTGCTTGAGGCGTATCTTCATTTTTTCCTCAGCCGGCAGCGCGTCGTGCTTGTTCTTGAGCGTGCACAGCGTGCCCAGCGGGCTCATCTCAGTCATACCCCAGGCGTGCAGCACCTCCACCCCGTAGTCTTCACGGAAGGAATGGATCATGGCCGGCGGGCAGGCGGAGCCGCCTATGACCGTGCGTTTCAGGGTGGAGAACTTCAGGCCCGCGGGCTTCATGTGGGTCAGCAGCATCTGCCACACCGTGGGCACGCCGGCAGCGTAAGTGACTTTCTCGGCCTCCATCAGTTCGTAAACCGACTTGCCGTCCAGCGCCGGGCCGGGAAACACCAGCTTGGCGCCGGTGAGCGCGGCCGAGTACGGAATGCCCCAGGCGTTGACGTGGAACATGGGTACCACCGGCAGGATGGCGTCGCGTGCGGAAACGCACATGACGTCGGGTAGCGCGGCAGCATAGGCGTGCAGCGTACTGGAGCGGTGGCTGTAGAGCGCGGCCTTGGGGTTGCCCGTGGTGCCGCTGGTGTAGCACATGCTCGAAGCCGTGTTCTCGTCAAAGCTGGGCCAGGCGTAGTCGGCGCTTTGCGCGCCTATCCAGCTTTCATAGCTTTGCAGGTTCGGCACACCGGAGTCGGCCGGCAGCTTGTCGGCCTCGCACAGCGCGATGTAGTGCTTGATGGTCGGGCAGCGCGCATGCACAGCCTGCACCAACGGCAGGAAGCTCAGGTCGAAGCACAACACCTGGTCTTCGGCATGGTTGGCAATCCAGGCGATCTGGTCGGGGTGCAGCCGCGGGTTGATGGTGTGCAGCACCCGGCCCGAGCCGCTCACGCCGTAATACAGCTCCAGGTGGCGGTAGCCGTTCCAGGCCAGCGTGGCGACCCGGTCGCTGAAGGCCAGCTTGAGGCTGTCCAGTGCTTTGGCGACGCGGCGCGCGCGCTGGCCCATGTCCTTGTAGCTGTAGCGATGCAGGTCGCCCTCCACACGGCGCGAGACGATTTCAGCGTCGCCATGATGGCGCTCCGCAAATTCGATCAAACCGGAAATCAGCAGTGGCTGGCTTTGCATTAACCCGAGCATCAAAAAGTCTCCATGGTTGAAATAGTGGCGCGCGGTGGTGCGCGAGCAAACCATCATGCCGCAGCGCAGCAGCATGGTCATGCGGGATTGCCCGTGAATCCGCAGGCCCATGTCAGGTAGGGGACAATTTGCCCATGACCACTCCCAAGCCTTCAGAGCCCGATGCCGCAGGCACGGCCGGTGACGCCCTGACCTGGCGCAACAGCTTCGCCCAACTGGGCGAAAGCTTCTTCACGCGGCTGCAGGCGCAAGCCCTGCCGGGCCCCTATTGGGTGGGCCGCAACCGGGCCATGGCGCGCGAACTGGGCCTGCAGGCCGAATGGTCTGAGTCGCAGCTCGCGCTGGAAGCCTTTACCGGCAACCGGCTTTTGCCCGGCTCCGACCCGCTGGCCAGCGTCTACAGYGGCCACCAGTTCGGCGTCTGGGCCGGGCAGCTCGGCGACGGGCGCGCGCTGCTGCTGGGCGAAATTGATACGCCGGGCGGGCCGCAGGAGATCCAGCTCAAAGGGGCCGGCAAAACGCCCTATTCCCGTATGGGCGACGGCCGGGCCGTGCTGCGCAGCTCGATTCGCGAGTTTTTGTGCTCCGAAGCCATGCACGGGCTGGGTATCCCGACCACGCGCGCGCTGTGCGTGACCGGGTCCGACGCACCGGTGCGGCGCGAAGAGATAGAAACCGCCGCCGTGGTGACCCGCACCGCGCCCAGCTTTATCCGATTCGGCCATTTTGAGCACTTCAGCTATACCGGCCAGCACGCCGAGCTCAAGACGCTTGCCGACTACGTCATAGACCGCTTCTACCCTGCCTGCCGCGAAGCGCCGCAGCCGTATGCCGCCCTGCTGGAAGCCGTCAGCGCGCGTACCGCCCGGCTGATGGCGGACTGGCAGGCCGTGGGCTTTTGCCACGGCGTGATGAACACCGACAACATGAGCATCCTGGGCCTGACCATAGACTACGGTCCCTTCCAGTTCCTGGACGCCTTCGACCCCAACCATATCTGCAACCACTCGGACACCCAGGGCCGCTATGCCTACAACCGCCAGCCCAATATGGCCTACTGGAACCTGTTCTGCCTGGGGCAGGCCCTGCTGCCGCTGATGGAAGACCAGGAACAGGCGCTGGCGGCGCTGGAGCCCTATAAAACCCTCTTTCCCGAAGCCCTGTACGCCCGCATGCGGGTCAAGCTGGGCCTGCCGGACGAGCAGCCCGACGACAAGGCCCTGGTGGACAGCATCTTCAAACTGCTGGCTGCCAACAAGGTCGACTACAGCATTTTCTGGCGGCGCCTGAACGACTTCACGCCGCAAAGCGGCCATGAGCCGGTACGCGACCTGTTCTTCGACCGCGAATCCTTCAACGCCTGGGCGCAAGACTATTCAAGGCGGCTTGCCGGCGTGGACCCGGCGTCGCGCACCGGTTTGATGCACAAGAGCAACCCGAAATTCGTGCTGCGCAACCACCTGGGCGAAGAAGCCATACGCGCGGCGAAACTAAAAGACTTTTCGGGTGTCGATACCTTGCTTGCCTTGCTGCAGTCCCCATTTGATGAACATCCCGGCCATGACAGCTTTGCCGGGTTCCCGCCCGATTGGGCTTCGTCGATTGAGATCAGTTGCAGTTCGTAACATCGAAATCACAAAATCAAACCACACCACACCAGGACCCAGATCATGAGCGCCAAGATCCAGAAAACCGACGCCGAATGGAAAGCCCTGCTGGCCGAAAAAGGCGCCGAGCCGGCCGCCTTTGAAGTCACCCGCCACGCGGCCACCGAGCGCCCCTTCACCGGCAAGTACGAAGCCGTCTGGGCCGACGGCAGCTACCACTGCATCTGCTGCGGCGCCAAGCTGTTTGAATCCGAAACCAAATTCGACGCCGGCTGCGGCTGGCCCAGCTTTTCCGAGGAAGCGGTGCCCGGGGCGATCGAAGAGATCGTGGACCGCAAGCACGGCATGATCCGCACCGAAACGGTGTGCGCCAGCTGTGGCGCGCACTTGGGCCATGTGTTTCCTGATGGGCCGTCCCCGACGGGCCTGCGCTACTGTATGAACTCGGCTTCCCTGGACTTCAAGCAAAAATAAAACACTTCTTTCGTTCGCCCAGAACCAAAGCACTTCACACCGTTGGCCCTGAGCCTGTCGAAGGGCCGTTCGCACCCACCAGGCTTCGACAAGCTCAGCCCGAACGGCAGGGAAACACCCATCAAGCGACTCGCGATAATCAGCACATGAAACTTCTTTTCGACTTTTTACCCATCGTCCTGTTTTTCGGCATGTTCAAGTACGCCGAAGGCCACAAGGACTGGGCAGCCAGCACGGCCACCGACTGGCTGGGTTTTATGGTCTCGGGCGGCGTGGTCGGCCCATCGGAAGCACCCGTGCTGCTGGCCACCGTGGTGGTGATCATCGCCACGCTGGCGCAAATTCTCTGGCTCAAGGTGCGCGGCAAAAAAGTGGATACCATGCTGTGGGTCAGCCTGGCGCTGGTCACGGTGCTGGGCGGCGCCACGATTTATTTCCACAGTGAAAACTTCATTAAATGGAAGCCCACGGTGCTCTACTGGGTCATGGGCAGCGCCCTGCTGGTCGGCCAGCTGGTCTTCAAGAAAAACGGCATCAAGTCGCTGATGGGCGCCCAGATGGAGCTGCCGGACGCCATCTGGCGTGCCGTCAATTTCAGCTGGGTCGGCTTTTTCGCCGTCATGGGTGTGCTCAACCTGTGGGTGGCCTTTACCTTCCCCACCGCCACCTGGGTCAACTTCAAGCTGTTTGGCGGCCTGGGCCTGATGGTGGTGTTTGTGCTGGCGCAGGCGGTGTACCTGAACAAGCACATCAAGCCCGGCACCACGCCATGACGGCCGGCGTTTCCAGCGCCCTGCCCGTGCGCACGCAAGACATAGAGAAGCAGCTGCAGGCGCGGCTGCAGCCCACGCGGCTGGAGGTGCTCGATGAAAGCGCCTCCCACGCGGGGCATTCGGGCGCCAACGCCGAAGGCTATGGCAGCCACTTCCGCATCCGCATCGCCAGCCCGCTCTTTACCGGTAAAAGCCGGGTTGCGCGTCATCGGCTTGTGTATGATGCACTGCAAAATTTCATTGATCAGGGCCTGCATGCCCTGGCCATCGAGATCATCGAGTCACCCTGAAGCCCGCGGCGCCCTCGTAACTTCGGCCGCGAAGGCCGGGCGCCATACAGAACCAGACCCTAACAAGCATTCATCAAAGGACTGCAAGACATCATGAAGAAACAATTTGTACTGGCTACCGTCGTTGCGGGCCTGCTGGCCGTGGGCGCCCAGGGCGCCCTGGCGCAAAACCTCGCCATCGTCAACGGCAAGGCCGTTCCCAAGACCCGCCTGGATTCGCTGGCCCAGCAAGTGGCCAAGTCGGGTCGCCCCGTGACGCCGGACATGGAATCCCAGTTGCGCGAGGAAGTGATCGCGCGCGAAGTCTTCATGCAGGAAGCCGAAAAACGCGGCCTGTCCACCAGCGAAGACGTCAAGGTTCAAATGGAACTGGCGCGCCAGACCATCCTGATCCGCGAGCTGTTCGCCGACTACCAGAAGAACAACCCGGTCACTGAAGCCGAAATGAAGGCCGAGTACGACAAGTTCGCCCAAGCCAACGGCGGCAAGGAATACAAGGCGCGCCACATCTTGGTGGAAAAAGAAAGCGAAGCCAAGGAAATCATCGCCAGCCTGAAAAAGGGCGCCAAGTTCGACGACATCGCCAAGAAGAAATCCAAAGACCCCGGATCCGGCGCCAAGGGCGGCGACCTCGACTGGGCCAACCCCTCCAGCTATGTGCCTGAGTTCACCGAAGCGCTGGTCAAGCTTAACAAGGGCCAAACCACCGAGACGCCTGTGAAGACCGAGTTCGGCTACCACGTGATTCGTGTCGACGACATCCGCGCGGCGCAGCTGCCTTCCTACGATGAAGTCAAACCGCAGATCGCCCAGCAGATGCAGCAGCAAAAACTGGCGGCCTTCCAGACCGACCTGCGCAAAAAGGCCAAAGTCGAGTAAGCGCCACAGCGTTGCGGGTGCCCTGCCCGCCTTGCTTCCTGAAAAGCGGCCTTTGGGCTGCTTTTTTTTGCCGTTTTTTCGGTGCGCTTGACGGGATGAATTGCCGATTGACGTAGGTGACGCGGCCCGTTCCAATGGCACACCCTCTTTCTGGAGCTTCCATGCCTGATCCCGCCCCCAGCCTTCCCCAGCCTGTGCAAGATGCCCTGCAACGCGGCAACCTGGTCGAGGCCATCAAACTGATGCGCGCGGACACCGGGCTGGGCCTGAAGGAAACCAAGGACGCGCTGGAAGCCTATATGCGCGGCGAACCGCCGTCCGGCGGCTTTGCACCCAAGGCATTGCCCGACGGCGCTCCCCTGCCCGCGCAGGTTCAGCAAGCGCTGGACCAGGGCAACAAAATCGAGGCGGTGCGGCGCTTGCGGGGCCTGACCGGCATGGGGCTCAAGGAAGCCAAGGATGCGGTGGAGGCCGGGGGTATCGGACTCGAAGCGGGACCGGGCACGGGCACGAGCGAGGGACTGTCCCCGGGCCAGGTGCGTGGCTCGAACGGCTTGTGGTGGTGGCTTGTCGCGCTGGCCGTGCTGGCGGCGGCTGCGTTTGTGCTGCTGGGCTGCGCCTCGGCACCTCAGGCGTCCGCCGCCGAGTTGGCTCCTTCCGGCAAGCTCAAGGCCGCCATCAATTTCGGCAACCCCATCCTGGCGGTAAAAGATGCGGCCACAGGCGAGCCACGCGGCGTGTCGGTGGATCTCGCACGCGAGCTGGGCAGGCGGCTGGGTGTGCCGGTGGAGCTGGTGACCTTCACATCGGCCGGCAAGGTGGTTGAGGCGGTCGGGGACGCGCAGGTCGACATCGCCTTTGTCGCGATTGACCCTGTGCGCGGCGCCGACATGCTGCAGACGCCGCCCTACGTCATCATCGAGGGGGCTTACCTGGTGCGCAACGATTCACCGATACGCCGCAATGAAGAGGTGGACGAGGCGGCCAACCGCGTCGTGGTCGGCAACGCGAGCGCCTACGACCTGTACCTGAGCCGTGAACTCAAGGCCGCCAGGCTGGTGAAGGCCCCGACCTCACCGGCGGTAACCGACGTCATGGTCGCGCAGAACCTGGAAGTGGCGGCCGGCGTCAAGCAGCAGCTGGAAGCCGACGCCAAACGCCTGCCCGGCCTGCGCCTGCTGCCGGGGCGCTTTATGGTGATCAACCAGGCCATGGGTCTGCCCAAGGGGCGTGAGGCAGGCGCGCGCTATCTCTCGTCCTTCATTGAGGAAATGAAAGCCTCGGGTTTTGTGGCGCAGGCCCTGGCGCGGCACGGGATTGAGGGCGCGGCGGTCGCGCCGCCCGGCCGCTAGCGCCTGGGAATCACTCCCGCCGCAGGGATTGCAGCATCTGCAGCGCGGGCACATTGACCGCCGCCGGGTCACCATTGCTGAGAATGGTGAAACCCACCTGCAATTCACCGATGGCGACCATGCCTTGGGTCATGTTGCGGTATTCGCCGGGCTTGGGCGCCCGATCAGTGGCGAAAAAGTACGCGCCGAACAGGCCCTGGCCCGACAACTCACGCACCGGGATATCCGTCTCGACAGCCTGCGGCTTGGCCTTCTCGGCAGCGGCCGCCACCATAGCCCGCAGAAAATCCGGCGTGATCGGCTTGGAGTCTGCGCGCATCGGCCAGATGGGGGTGACCAGAATCTGGAAATTTTTCTCGGTAATGGACGACAGCATCACGGTGGGTGGCAGCTCCGGCGTGGCGCGCCGCACCTGGCCCCGCCAGCCCACGGGAAGTGGAATGATCAGCGCCGGCCGCTCGGGCAGCGCCACGCGCATATCGGCGGCGATGGCGCCGCAGGCGAGCAATCCGGACAGGATGGCGATGAATACGTGTTTAAACAATCGGTTCATGGACATCCCTCGTCTGTGTTATTGATGATCAGCCTACCCACTTGCGCGCGTTGTGCCACAGGCTCATCCACGGGCTGCGCTCGCTGGCATTACCTGAAGTCCAGCTCTTCTGGATGTTGCGGAACACGCGCTCGGGGTGCGGCATCATAGCCGTGAAGCGGCCGTCCGCGGTAGTCACGGCCGTCAGGCCGCCGGCGCTGCCGTTGGGGTTGGCCGGGTAGGCTTCCGTCGGCTGGCCGTGGTTGTCGACATAACGCATGGCGGCAATAGCCTTGGACGCATCACCCCGGAAGGCGAAATTGGCATAACCCTCGCCGTGCGCGACCGCGATCGGCATCCGGCTGCCGGCCATGCCCTTCAGAAAGATGCTGGGGGACTCCAGCACTTCGACCATGCTCAGGCGCGCCTCGAAGCGTTCGCTGCGGTTGGTGGTGAAGCGCGGCCAGGCCTCGGCGCCCGGGATGATGTCGGCCAGCTCGGCGAACATCTGGCAGCCGTTGCACACGCCCAGGCCGAAGGTGTCCTGGCGCGCGAAAAAGGCCTTGAACTCGTCGGACAGCACCGGATTGAAGGTGACGGAGCGCGCCCAGCCCACGCCGGCGCCCAGGGTGTCGCCGTAGCTGAAACCGCCGCAGGCGACGATGCCCTTGAAGTCGGCGAGCTTGGCGCGGCCGCTCTGCAGGTCGGTCATGTGCACGTCGCAGGCTTCAAAACCGGCTTCGGTGAAGACGTAGGCCATTTCCATGTGCGAGTTGACGCCCTGCTCACGCAGCACCGCCACGCGAGGCCGTGCCGACAGGTTCAGCGCGGGGGCCGCCGGCAGCTTCGCCGGGTCAAACGTCAGTTGCACATGCAGGCCCGGGTCGTCGGGCTTGCCGGCGGACGCATGTTCGGCATGGGCGCAGTCGGGGTTGTCGCGCTGCTGGCAGATCTTCCAGCTGACCGAATCCCAGACCTGGTGCAGATCCTGCAGTTTGGCCGAGAACACGGCCTTGGTATCGCGCCAGACCTGGATTTCACCCTTGCCAACTTCCAGCGAAGCGTGCTGCGGGCGGGTCTTGCCGATGAAATGGCTGAATTTGGCGAGGCCGTGCTCGCGCAGGGTCTGCATGACCTCGTTGCGGGCTGCGGTCGCGACCTGGATGACCGCGCCCAGCTCTTCGTTAAACAGCGCCTTGAGCGTGAGCTCTTCGCGGCGTGCACCGACCTGGCTTGCCCAGTTCTTGCTGTCGCCGGTGTCCATGCGGCTGTCGGAAATACCGTCGCCTTCGACCAGCAGCATGTCGATGTTGAGTGACACGCCCACATTGCCGGCAAAACCCATTTCGCAGACCGCGGCGAACAGGCCGCCGTCACTGCGGTCGTGGTAGGCCATCAGCTTGCCTTGCTTGCGCAGCGCATTGATGGCGTTGACCAGGTTGACCAGGTCTTTGGGGTCGTCGAGGTCGGGCACTTCGCCCTCTTCCTTGTCCAGCGTCTGCGCGAGGATGGAGCCGCCCATGCGGTTCTGGCCCTTGCCCAGGTCGACCAGGATCAGCGTGCTGTCGGCCTCCGCCGCGTCCAGCTGCGGCGTCAGTGTGCCGCGCACGTCGGGCAGCGTGGCGAAGGCGCTCACGATCAGCGAGACCGGCGAGGTGACTTTTTTGCCGGTATCGCCCTCGTTCCACACGGTGCGCATGGACAAGGAGTCCTTGCCGACGGGAATCGACACGCCCAGCGCTGGGCACAGCTCCATGCCTACAGCTTTGACGGTTTCATAGAGCGCGGCATCCTGGCCGGGCTCCCCGCAGGCGGCCATCCAGTTGGCCGAGAGCTTGACGCGTGGCAGTTCAATCGGCGCGGCCAGCAGGTTGGTGATGGCCTCGGCAACCGCCATGCGGCCCGATGCCGCGGCGTTGACGGTGGCCAGCGGCGTGCGCTCGCCCATGCTCATGGCCTCGCCGGCAAAACCGCTGTAGTCGGCCAGCGTGACGGCGCAATCGGCCACCGGCACCTGCCAGGGACCGACCATCTGGTCGCGGTGCGTAAGGCCGCTCACGGTGCGGTCGCCTATGGTGATCAAAAAGCGCTTGGAAGCGACCGTGGGGTGGCTCAGCACGGCAATCGCGCTTTTTTGCAGGTCCACGCCGGTCAGGTCTATCGGTTTGACCGTGTGCTTGACGGACTTCACGTCGCGATGCATTTTGGGTGGCTTGCCCAGCAGCACATTCATGGGCATGTCGACTGGCGCCGCTGCGTCCTTGTCGGACAGCACCAGTTGCTTTTCTTCGGTGGCGACACCAATTACGGCAAACGGGCAGCGCTCGCGTTCGCAAAAAGCCTGGAACTGCGGCAGCGACTCGGGCGCGACCGCCATCACGTAGCGCTCCTGGCTTTCGTTGCTCCAGATTTCCTTGGGCGACAGGCCGCTTTCTTCGAGCGGCACGGCGCGTAGGTCGAACTTCGCGCCACGGCCGGCGTCGTTGACGAGCTCGGGGAAGGCATTGGACAAACCGCCAGCGCCCACATCGTGGATCGCCAGGATGGGGTTGGCCGCGCCCAGYTGGGCGCACTGATTGATGACTTCCTGGGCCCGGCGTTCGATTTCGGGGTTGCCGCGTTGCACCGAGTCGAAGTCAAGCTGTGCCGCATTGGCGCCCGAAGCCATGGAGCTGGCCGCACTGCCGCCCATGCCGATGCGCATGCCAGGGCCGCCCAACTGGATCAGCAAGGTGCCGGCTGGGAACAGTATTTTTTTGGTCAGCGCCGCGTCTATGGTGCCGACGCCGCCCGCGATCATGATGGGCTTGTGGTAACCCCAGCGCTGGCCGGCCACGGTCTGCTCGTATTCGCGGAAATAGCCGGCCAGGTTGGGCCGGCCGAACTCGTTGTTAAAAGCCGCGCCGCCCAGCGGGCCCTCGGTCATGATTTGCAGCGGGCTGGCGATGTGCTCGGGCTTGCCATAAGACGTGGCAGCGTCGTCAAACAGCCTGGAGACCGTGAAGCCTGTCAAACCCGCCTTGGGCTTGGAGCCGCGGCCGGTCGCGCCTTCGTCGCGGATCTCGCCGCCCGCGCCGGTGGAGGCGCCCGGGAATGGCGAAATCGCCGTGGGGTGGTTGTGCGTCTCGACCTTCATCAGCACGTGCATTTGCACGCCCTCGGTGGCGCTGTAGCTCTGGCGGCCTGTGGCGTCCGGCTTGGCGTAAAAACGCTGGCTTTTGTAGCCTTCCATGACGGAGGCATTGTCCGAATAGGCCACCACCGTGTGCTGGGGGTGCAGCTTTTCGGTGTTGCGGATCATGCCGAACAGGCTCTTTTCCTGCGGCACGCCGTCAATCGTGAAATCGGCGTTGAAGATTTTGTGCCGGCAATGCTCGCTGTTGGCCTGGGCGAACATCATGAGCTCGACGTCGGTCGGGTTGCGCTTCAATTGCGTGAAGGCATTGACCAGGTAGTCGATTTCGTCGACGGCCAGCGCCAGGCCGAACTCGGCATTGGCTTTTTCGAGCGCGGCCTTGCCGCCTGCCAGCACGTCAATGGTCTGCAGCGGCGCGCCCTGCAGTTCGGTGAAGAGGCCGGCAGCCTCCGCGCGGTCGAACATCACGCTTTCCGTCATGCGGTCGTGCAGCAGGCCGGCGACTTGCTCGCGCTGGGTGGCGCTCAGGGCCGTCTTGCCTGTCCTGAGCACGGTCGAAGGGCTGAAAAACCCGCTTTTCAGCGTGACACGGTATTCGGTGATGCGCTCCACGCGCTTGACGGCCAGGCCGCAGTTGTGGGCGATGTCCGTGGCCTTGGAGGCCCAGGGCGAGACGGTGCCGAACCGCGGGGAGACGATAAAGACCAGGGCCTCGCCATCCTTGCCGGCGGCCGGCGGGCAGGGCTCGCCGTAGGTGAGCAGCGCCGCGAGCTGGGCCTTGGCGGCGTCGGAAGGAGGCGATTCGGTCGCCACCAGGTGCACAAAACGGGCACTGATGCCGACGATCTTGTCGTGGATGGCTTGCAGGCGGGGAAGGAGTTGCTGGACACGGAAGTCGCTGAGGGCGCTGATCCCGTGGGGTTCGCCCTCAAAAGTCGTCAGGTGCAGGGTCACGGTAGCGGTGGCCTTGTAGTGGGGAGTGGGCAGCTCATGGCTGGGGATTTAACACCGCCTGCAAGCGCCTGTTGCCCTGTTGGTGACCGGCCTTTGCGGGGTTCGCGTTAACCCGTAATTTTATCAGCGACTGGGCCTTTGCCGGGCCCAGCGAACGCCGGGCATGGGCACTTTTGCGATTCATTCAGGCCAAAAAAGCAAAAGCCCTTGGGCCCATGCTGAAAATGCATGTCCCCGGGAGCGGTGGGATAATCGGACCCATGAGCATTACTTACAAAGACGAGGCCGGGATTGAAGGCATGCGCCTGGCCGGCCGGCTGGCTTCCGAGGTACTGGACTACCTGGCCCCTTTCGTGAAACCGGGCGTGACGACCAATGAAATCGACCGGCTGGCCCATGACTACATGACCCAGGTCCAGGGCACCATTCCCGCCACCCTGGGCTACGGCCCCCCGGGCTATGTGCCCTACCCCAAATCGCTGTGCACCTCGGTCAACCACCAGGTCTGCCACGGCATCCCCAACGACAAACCGCTCAAAAAAGGCGATATCGTCAATATCGACGTGACGGTCATCACCAAGGACGGCTGGCACGGCGACAACAGCCGCATGTACCTGGTCGGCGAAGCCTCGATCGCCGCCAAGCGGCTGTGCAACATCACCTATGAAGCCATGTGGCAGGGCATCATGCGCGTCAAACCCGGCGTCCGGCTCGGCGACATCGGCTTTGCCATCCAGACTTTCGCCGAAAAACAGGGCTTTTCCGTGGTGCGCGAGTTCTGCGGCCACGGCATCGGCAAAAACTTCCATGAAGAACCCCAGGTGCTGCACTACGGCCGCCCCGGCACGCTGGAAGAGCTGGTGCCCGGCATGACCTTCACCATAGAGCCCATGATCAACGCCGGCAAGCGCGACATCAAGGACGGCCCCGAAAAAGACGGCTGGAGCATCGTGACCCGCGACCATTCGCTGTCCGCCCAGTGGGAGCACACCATCCTCGTGACCGACACCGGCTACGAGGTGCTGACCCTGTCCGCCGGCAGCCCGCCGATTCCGGCCTTTGTGCCGCAGCAAAGCCCGGTCCAGGCCACGGTCAGCGCCTGAGCGGCGCCCCTATGGCCCCCATGCCCGTGCCGCGCGCGTCCCCTGACACGGCCCCTACGGCAATGACAAGCCTGCCGCAGTTGCGCGAGCAGTACAAGGCCGGCAAGGCCGCGCTGCTGGCCTCGCTGGCCGCCAGCGGCGCGTCCTCGCGCGGCATCCACAGCCTGCTGCAAAAATTCGCCCGCCATGCCGACGCCACGCTGCAGGCGCTCTGGGAAGGCGCGGGTTTTCCGGCCGCGGCCTGCCTGGTCGCCGCAGGCGGCTTCGGCCGCGGCGAGCTGTTTCCCCATTCCGATGTGGACGTGCTGCTGCTGCTGCCGGACAACGCCGACGTCGATGCCGACCCGGCTCTCAAGGCCAAGGTCGAACGCTTTATAGGCGCCTGCTGGGACGTCGGCCTGGAAATCGGCTCCAGCGTGCGCACGGCTTCCGGTTGCGTGGAGGAAGCCTCCAAGGACGTCACGGTCCAGACCTCGCTGCTGGAGGCACGCTTAGTCGCGGGCGCCAAAAAGAACTTCCAGCAGCTGCAAAAACGCCTGGCCGCCGTGCTGGACCCGCAAGCCTTCTATGTGGCCAAGACGCTGGAGATGCGCCAGCGCCACAACAAGTTCGAAAACACGCCCTACTCGCTGGAGCCCAACTGCAAGGAGTCGCCGGGCGGCCTGCGCGACCTGCAGGTGATCCTCTGGGTGGCGCGCGCCGCCGGCCTGGGCAAGTCCTGGGACGACCTGGCGCGCAGGGGCCTGGCCACGGCCTTCGAGGTGCGCCAGATCAAGGCCAATGAAGCCCTGCTGAGCCTGATACGCGCGCGCCTGCACCTGATTGCCGGGCGCCGCGAAGACCGTCTGGTGTTCGACCTGCAAACCGCCGTGGCCGAATCCTTCGGCTATTCGGCCGAGGCCGACGATGGCAGCAAACTGCCGCGCCGCGCCAGCGAGGCGCTCATGAAGCGCTACTACTGGGCCGCCAAGGCTGTGACCCAGCTCAACCAGATCCTGCTGCTGAACATCGAGGAGCGGCTGAACCCCAACACCTACCCGCTGCGGCCCATCAACGAACGCTTTAGCGACAAAGCCGGCATGCTGGAGGTGGCCAGCGACGACCTGTATGCGCGCGAGCCGCACGCCATCCTGGAAACCTTTTTGCTGTACGAGACCACCGTCGGCATCAAGGGCCTGTCGGCGCGCACCCTGCGCGCGCTCTACAACGCCCGAGGCCTGATGAACGGCAAGTTCCGCAGCGACCCGGTGAACCGCGCGACCTTTCTTCGCATCCTGCAGCAGCCCGAGGGCATCACCCACGCGATGCGGCTGATGAACCAGACCTCAGTGCTGGGCCGCTACCTCTGGATCTTCCGCAAGATCGTCGGGCAGATGCAGCACGACCTGTTCCACGTCTACACGGTGGACCAGCACATCCTGATGGTGCTGCGCAATGTGCGGCGCTTTTTCATGGCCGAGCACTCGCACGAATACCCCATGTGCTCGCAACTCGCGGCCGGCTGGGACAAGCCCTGGATTTTGTACATCGCCGCGCTGTTCCACGACATCGCCAAGGGCCGCGGCGGCGACCATTCCGAGTTGGGCTGCAAGGACGTCCGTGTGTTCTGCCGCCAGCATGGCATCGCGGCCGAGGACGCCAGGCTGATCGAATTCCTGGTCGGCGAGCACCTGAGCATGAGCCGCATCGCCCAGAAAGAAGACCTCAGCGACCCGGAAGTCATCGCGGCCTTTGCCAGGCGCGTGGGCAACGAGCGCTACCTCACGGCGCTCTACCTGCTCACGGTGGCCGACATACGCGGCACCAGCCCCAAGGTGTGGAACGCGTGGAAAGGCAAGCTGCTCGAGGACCTCTACCGCTACACCCTGCGGGTGCTGGGCGGCCGCGCGCCCGATGCGGACGCAGAGGTCGAGGCCCGAAAGCGCGAAGCCCTGACAACCCTCGCCCTGCACGCCGAGCCTTTCGAGGCGCACAAGGCGCTGTGGGACACGCTGGACGTCAGCTACTTCATGCGCCACGAGGCGTCCGACATCGCCTGGCACGCACGCCAGCTCTCGCGCCACGTCGGCACGGCCAAGGCGGTGGTGCGCGCGCGCCGCTCATCGGCCGGCGAAGGCATGCAGGTGCTGGTCTACACGCCGGACGCGCCCGACCTGTTCGCGCGCATCTGCGGCTATTTTGACGAGGCCGGCTTCAGCATCCTGGACGCCAAGATCCACACCGCCCAGAACGGCTATGCGCTGGACACCTTCCAGGTCGTGAGCCCGACGCTGGCCGACCACTACCGAGAGCTCGCGGCCATGGTGGAGGCCGACCTGGACCGCACCATCGAGGAGCCCGGCCCCCTGCCACCGCCCGGCAAAGGCCGCGTGTCGCGCCGCGTCAAAAGCTTCCCGATCGCGCCGCGCGTCGACCTGCGGCCCGACGAAAAAGCCCAGCGCTGGCTGCTCAGCGTTTCGGCCAGCGACCGTGTCGGGCTGCTGTACCGCATCGCGCGGGTGCTGGCACGCCACCGTATCAACCTGCAACTGGCCAAAGTCAGCACGCTGGGCGAGCGCGTGGAAGATACTTTCTTGATCGACGGCCCCGAACTGCAGCACAACAAGGCGCAGATCGCGATTGAGACTGAGCTGCTCGAAGCGCTCAATACCTGAGCCGGCGCTGAGTTCAGGCGGCTGATTTGCGCAGGTATTGCAAAAGCCGGCCCTTGTAAACGCCGCCGTTCCCCGGGAGTTCCGACACTCGCGTCTCAGTGCGTGAATAGCCCAATACATCCATTTTTCGATTAAAACTCGCCCGGTTTCCGCGGTCCGGATCGACAATCAGCACTTCGGCATCCGCGTAGGTGTGCAGCTCGATGAACTGCGACAAGGCCTCGGGCTGGCCGCGGTCGTAAAGCACGTCGCTGCCTATGATCAGGTCAAAGCGCTCCAGCAAGGGGTTGGCGCGCGACCAGTTGCCGGCCTGGTATTTCATCGCCGGCAACTGGTTGAGTTTGAGGTTCTCCAGCAGGAACTCCGCCGCCAGCGGATGGCAGTCGCTGGCGGTGATGTTGCCGCCGCGCCTGTGCACCACCAGGCTGGCCAGCGCCAGGCCGCAGCCCAGTTCCAGGATGCGTTTGCCTTCCAGTTCGAAGCTCAGCATGGCATGGGCCAGCACCCGGCCCGAGGGCCAGAGCAGGCCGAACAGCGGCCAGGCCGAGGAAGAAATGCCTTCGCGCTCGGCTTCGCCCAGGGGGTCGTGGAATTGCTGCCGGTCCAGCAGCGAGCGCAGTTGCAGGTCGCCGCCGCTGCCGCTCACGGTTTCATGCTTGAGGAGGTAGGGCGGTGCTGAAGCAGCTCCGGGAATGGGAACTGCTCCCGAAGCGGGAGCGAGCAACATCCGGAACTTTCCTTGCGTACAACACGCTCAAGCGGGGCGAAATAGCCCTCAACAGCCGCCAGTGTACGTCCTGGAGCGCGAACCCTCAGTCGTCTTCGGACGCGTCGAGCCCGGGAAACAGCACATCGGTAAACCCAAAGCGGGTGAAGTCGCGAATGCGCATGGGATACAGGGTGCCGATCAGGTGGTCGCACTCATGCTGCACCACACGCGCATGGAAGCCCTCTACCGTGCGCTCAATCGGGTCGCCATACTGGTCAAAACCGGCATAGTGGATGCGCGAATAGCGCGGCACCACGCCGCGCAACCCGGGCACCGACAGGCAACCTTCCCAGCCCTCTTCTTCCTCGGGGCCCAGGGGTTTGATCACCGGATTGAGCAACACCGTACGCGGCACCAGCGGCGCGTCGGGATAACGCGGGTTCACCGCGTCGGTGCCGAAAATCACCAGTTGCAGGTCAACGCCGATCTGCGGCGCCGCCAAGCCCGCGCCGTTGACGGCGCGCATGGTATCGAACATGTCCGACACCAGCTGGTGCAGCTCGTCGGTGTCGAAGGCGGTGACGGGCTGGGCGACCCGCAGCAACCGGGGGTCGCCCATTTTGAGAATGTCTCGGATGGTCATGCGCCGATTATGGCGGCGCCAAGGCTTTTTGGCGTGACCTGGAGCCGTTCACAAAACCCAGCGAAGCGGTCCTGGCTAGGCGCACCGCCGCAGACAGTGCTTGGGGCCTGTTAGCCCTGTGTTTGCAAGATGCGTTGCGAGTCAAAAAGGCTTTGAGCAAGGCGCAAAACGCAGGCGGGGTAGACCCCGCCAAGGCTTTGCAACGCCGCGCAAGGCCTTTTTGATCGCAACCCGGAGGGAATGGGGTGAAAACGGCGCCACTCCGCGTTGCGCTCCTAGCCCAGACACCCGGTCTGGGCGTCGTCGCGCGCCTTGATTGGCACCGTTTTCACCCTATTCGCATTTGCAAACACAGGGTTAACAGGCCCTGGCACGGCAAGGCGGTGCAACGACGCCAGGAGGGTTTTTGAACGGCTCTAACGCCAGTGCCTGTAGCCCCAGCCGCGATAGTAGCCCGGAGCCACCACGACCGGAGCAGGTTCGACGTAGACGGGCTGGGCCGGATAAACCGCCACGGGGCGGGGGGCGATGGGCGCCACCACACAGCCGGACAGCAGGGCGGCCAGGCCGGCGGCGGCCAGCAAGGCGGGCAAACGTTTGTTATTCATGAAAAGCTCCTGTGGGTACAGGCCTTTTCAACGCCCGGCGATAGCAGCCGGCCTGACATCCGGCGTGCAAACCCCGGTAACGTCATGTAAGCCGAGGCCGGCGACAGCTACCTCGTGGTGCTGGCCCTGCGGCAGCGCCGGCTCGGCATCGGAAGATCGTCAGGAAACGTCACTCGGACGGCCCGGCCAGCATGGCCAGCAAGGCCGCTTCGTCAATCACCGGCACACCCAGCGTCAGCGCCTTGGCCAGCTTGCTGCCGGCTTCCTCGCCCGCCACCACAAAATCGGTCTTCTTGCTGACCGACCCGGCGACCTTGCCGCCGGCGGCTTCCACCTTGTCCTTGGCTTCGTCGCGGCTCAGGGTGGGCAGGGTGCCGGTGATGACAAAGGTCTTGCCCGACAGCGGCTGCGGCGCGCGGGCGGCGGGCTCGCCCTCCTCCCAGGTCACGCCGCAAGCGCGCAGTTGCTCGACCACTTCGCGGTTGTGCGGCTGTTCAAAGAAGGTGCGTATGCTTTGGGCGACGATGGGGCCCACGTCGCTGACTTCCAGCAACTGCTCCTCGGTCGCGTCCATGATGGTGTCGAGCTTGCCGAAGTGGCGCGCCAGCTCCTTGGCCGTGGCTTCGCCGACATGGCGTATGCCCAGGCCGAACAGGAAACGCGGCAAGGTGGTCTGCTTGGATTTTTCCAGCGCTTCCAGCAGGTTGTTGGCCGATTTTTCGGCCATGCGGTCCAGGCCGGCCAGGGCCGTGAGGCCCAGTTTGTAAAGGTCGGGCAAGGTCCGGATGATGTTGGCGTCCACCAGTTGCTCGACCAGCTTGTCGCCCAGTCCTTCGACCTCGACGGCGCGCCGGTGCGCGTAATGCAGGATGGCTTCCTTGCGCTGGGCACCGCAGAACAGGCCGCCCGTGCAGCGGTAATCTGCTTCACCTTCTTCGCGCACGGCGTCCGAGCCGCAGACCGGGCATTTGCGCGGCATGCTGAACTGCGGCGCATCCTGCACGCGCTTGTCCAGCAGCACGCTGACGACTTCGGGGATCACATCGCCCGCGCGGCGCACGATGACTGTGTCGCCCACGCGCACATCCTTGCGGCGCGCCTCGTCCTCGTTGTGCAGCGTGGCGTTGGTCACGGTCACGCCGCCGACAAACACCGGCGCCAGCTTGGCCACCGGCGTGAGCTTGCCGGTGCGCCCGACCTGCACCTCGATGGCCTGCACGGTGGTGAGCTGTTCCTGGGCCGGGTATTTGTGCGCCACGGCCCAGCGCGGCTCGCGCGTGACAAACCCCATCTTCTTTTGCAGCGCCAGGCTGTTGACCTTGTAGACAACGCCGTCGATGTCGTAGGGCAGGCTGTCGCGCTGCCGGCCCATGGCTTCGTGAAAGGCGATCAGCTCGGGCGCGCCCTGAGCGAGCTGCGTCTGCGACGCCACCGGAAAACCCCAGGATTTGAGCGTCAGCAGCATCTGGAAATGGGTTTCGAAAGCCGGGCCGCCCTCCTCCGCCGGCGTGACCTCGCCCAGGCCGTAGGCAAAAAAGCTCAGGCGCCGCTGCGCGGCCATGGCCGGGTCCAGCTGGCGCACGCCACCGGCCGCCGCATTGCGCGGGTTGACGAAGGTTTTTTCGCCTTTTGCGCCTTGCGCGATCTTCTCGCGCTGCTTTTCGTTGAGTGCCTCGAAGTCGGCGCGCCGCATGTAAACCTCGCCGCGCACTTCCATCACAGGTGGCGCATCGGCCGGCAAGCGCAAAGGAATCTGGTTGATGGTGCGGATGTTCTGCGTGACGTCCTCACCCACCTCGCCGTCGCCACGCGTGGCGGCCTGCACAAGGATGCCATTTTCATAACGCAGGCTCATGGCCAGGCCGTCGAACTTGAGCTCGGCCACGTATTCGACCGGAGGCTCGGACTCGGCCAGGCCCAGTTCCTTGCGCACGCGGGTGTCGAAGTTCTGCGCGCCCGTGGCCTCGGTGTCGGTCTCGGTGCGTATGCTGAGCATGGGCACCTTGTGGCGCACGCTGGCGAACTGGTCCAGCGGCTTGCCGCCCACGCGCTGGGTCGGCGAGTCCGGCGTCAGCAGTTCGGGATGGGCTGCCTCGAGTTCCTGCAGTTCCCTGAACAGCCTGTCGTATTCGGCGTCGGGAACGCTGGGGTCGTCCAGCACGTAGTAGCGATGGGCATGCTGGTGCAAAACCCTGTGCAGTTCATCGCGTTGTTGTGCGGCTGTCTTGGCGTTCCCCGGCATCTCAGAGCGGTCCTATTTATGGAGTTCAATTGAAAAACAGACGCCAGTTTAGGGGAGCTGCCGCCGGTTGCACGCTGATCCACCGGTGGAATTCAAGATTTACCGTTTTTGGGCTCCGCATCCGGCCAGAAGCTGCCGCTTCCACTCGATAGCGCGAGCCTACTGCGGTTCCAACCGGGGAAGCTGCGGCCAAGGCTGCCATCCCTTGCCAAATCGCTTTTCGCATTCAGCAGTCAACAAGCTCGTCAAGTCATCTTCGTAACTCTCGCTGAGCGTGGGGAACGAAACAAATGGCGGCTCAAGCAAGGTGTGTGTGGATCCGGGTGAAAAATATGCTCCGGTTATCTGCTCGCGGACGAGGCAAAGCGCCAGGATGTCCAGTGGAAAGAGGCCCCAAGGGTCATACTCGTAGATCGAATGCTCGCCATCGGCATTGAGCTTGCCGTCCAGTCGAGCAGATTCGACGCCTTCGCATATTGCGGCTGCCGCATTGCTCATCGAGATCGAATCGGCGCTAGTGAACAAGCCCCGATAAATGCCGATATCCGCAGGGAGTTCGTCTTCGGACGGCCATTCCCTCTTGTCAACCGCGCGAACCAACATCCAAGTGAAACTATTGAATGTCGCATCCCCAGGTGCGCCGTCAATGATGCCGCGTATGAACAAGTTGTAGATATACCGGCCCAACCAATCCGAAAGTGAATTGATTCCGCAGACCTTGGCAAGACAATACAGCCAGACGATACTTTTCTCGTGGCCCGTTGGCCCGAACGCCGGAATTCCTTCCCTTTCGAAATGGGCGTGCAATGCGCCCCACCCCAACCCGCCGTAAGCAACGATCTTCCTGAGAAGCGTCAAATTCGGCATCGCACCCGTAGCGGCCACCTGATAGCCAAGCAATCGCGCCCCCGAAGTGACGCAATCAAGCGCAGCGCCGATCCCTCGCTGAAATTCACCGGACTTGAGAGATTGAATAAGTTCTCGTTGAACCGTGTCAAATTCCGAAACGGCCCGACCCAGGGGCGGCTCATGATATTCACGCCAACGATTCAAGAAGAGATCTCGCTTGGGATTAGGCGTCATTGCTGCGCGTCACGGGCGACGACCAGTAAATGCTGAGGCCTTCCATGGTACTACCTGAACGTTTGTACTCGCAGGCACATTGATGTGGCTTTGCTGGAACAAGAATCCAGCCAGACATGCAGCATCTCAAGGTCGCACAAGGTGACGTGGATCTGGGTGTGCACCATCTCCATATCGAATCCCGTTTTCTTGGGGTCGATACCGGCAATACCCGAAATCCTTGCCTTGCGCATGAAAAGAACGTGAAGCCGGCGTGAAGTGGCGCCGGCGCCGCTACCGGCGAATCAGCTGAACAGCCGGCGCCCCAGCACCGAGCCGGCCGACAGATCGCGGCTGTCCAGCGTGTCATAGAGTTGCTCGAGGTCGGCGTGTATGACTTCCATGGCCTCGGGCCGTATCAGGTTGCCGTTGTCGTCGATGATCACGCCGTCCATATTGGCGGCCAGGGCCAGTGCGGCTTCGCACATGCGGGCAAAGGGCTGTTCGGAGCGCAGCACCTGCGGCACATCCAGCGACAGCGTGAGTTCGCGCAATGCCGTCTGCTCGGGGTCTTCGGCCATGGCGGCCTGGGTGTCGAAGGCCAGGCCCAGGATGGGCGCGTGGCCGGGCTGGCTGGCCGGCAGTACCATGCGGCCGGGAATGGAACCGGCGACAAAACCAAGCCGGGCCGCGCTTTGCTGCACATAGCCGGGACTCCAGGCGGTGTTGACGGCGCGCAGGGTGAAACTGAGCTGCGCATCGTGGGCGCTGGCGAACTGGTCGAGCTCGCGGGCGCGGGCCACCTCGTCCAGCATCTCGGGAAACTCGGGCTCGCCGCCCACGGCGTCGGCGAAGGCCTGGGCCTTCATGACAAATTCGGAGTATTCGATCTGGTTGAGCGCGCCGGTGCGGTTGGCCAGTTGCACGCCGCACTGGAAAGCGCTGTAGCGGTGGCCGGCCGTGGGGAACTCCCATTCGCCGGTGACCACGCTGAGCCCTTCGACGCCGAAAGGCTTGCTGCCGGCACGGCGCGTGCTGGGCATGGCGGCCAGCGCGGCCTCGCCCGAAACCACGTTGTCCAGGGCAACGGCCGCCATGGCGTCTATCAGGATGTCCAGGCCAGGCTTGCGCTCGGGTGTGGTGAGCCGGGTCAGCGCGTTCAGCGAGGCGAGGCCCGAGTCGGCGTCAAAGCTGGGCTCCAGCCGCTCGGCCTCGCCTTCGCCAGCTGTTGGCGGCTGGTGATCCGCCGGGACGGGAGTTTCCGGCACAGGCGCGGCCTCGGGCGTGGCGCGCTTGGGCAGGTTGCGGCGCGAGGACCAGGCGCTGTGGGCCACGACGCCCGCCAGCACCAGGCCACCCACCACCGCCAGACTGATCTGCAGACTGCTCATACGGGGATCAGGCCGCCTCGGCGAAGCCGATGGCGGCTTCCATGTCCACGGCCACGATGCGCGAGACACCCTGCTCCTGCATGGTCACGCCTATCAGCTGCTCGGCCATTTCCATCGCGATCTTGTTGTGGCTGATGAACAGGAACTGGGTTTCCTTGCTCATGGAGCGCACCAGCTTGGCATAACGCTCGGTGTTGGCGTCGTCCAGCGGCGCGTCGACCTCGTCCAGCAGGCAGAAAGGCGCGGGGTTGAGCTGGAAAATGGCGAACACCAGCGCGATGGCGGTCAGCGCTTTTTCACCGCCGGACAGCAGGTGGATGGTCTGGTTCTTCTTGCCGGGCGGCTGGGCGATCACCTGTACGCCGGCGTCCAGGATTTCCTCGCCCGTCATCATGAGCTTGGCGTTGCCGCCACCGAAGAGCTCGGGGAACATGCGGCCGAAATGGCCGTTGACGGTGTCGAAAGTGCTGGAGAGCAAATCACGCGTTTCGATGTCGATCTTCTTGATCGCGTCTTCCAGCGTGGTCATGGCCTCATTGAGGTCCTTGGACTGCGAATCGAGGAACTGCTTGCGTTCGCGTGCGGCACTCAGCTCGTCGAGCGCGGCCAGGTTGACCGCGCCCAGCGACTGGATTTCGCGGTTGATGCGGTCGATCTCGCTCTGCAGGCCGGTCAGGCGCACATTGCCGGACTGGATGGACTGTTCGACGGCGGCCAGGTCGGCCTGGGCATCGGCCAGCAACTGGGCGTATTGCTCGAAGCCCAGGCGCGCGGCCTGCTCCTTGAGCTGGAACTCGGTGATGCGCTGGCGCAGCGGGTCGAGCTCGCGCTCGAGCTGCAGGCGGCGCTCGTCGCTGGCGCGCAGCTTGCCGGTCAGGTCGTCGTACTGGCTGCGCTTGGCGCCCAGGTCGGCCTCGCGCTCGAGCTTCACGCTCAGGGCGCTTTGCAGGCCGGCCTGCGCGGCGGCGTCGGTCAGGCGCGTGAGCTCTTCGCGGGCTTGCGCCTCCTCGCTGGCGATGGAGGCGGCCTGCTGGGCGGCCATGTCGATGGAGCGCGTCAGCTCTTCGCGGCGCGAGGCCAGGCTGCGCAGCGCGAAAGCGGCTTCCTGCGCCTGGCGCTCCAGCGTGCGCTGCTGCTCGCGCGACTCGCCGAGCTTGCGTTCGGTTTCGATCACACGGTCGTCGAGTTGGGCGTGGCGCTCCTGACTGTCGGCCAGTTGCATGTCGAGCTCTTCAAAACGACCCTCGGCCGTGACCTTGCGTTCCTGCAATTCGCCGAGCTGGGCTTCGATTTCGGCCATGTCGGCCTGGATCTGCTCGCTGCGCGCGCGGGTCTGTTCGGCCAGCTGCGTAAGGCGCAGCACTTCAACCTGGAGCTCATGGGTGCGGCTCTGGCCTTCGGCGGTTTCGCGGCGGGCCGTGGCCAGGCGCTGGGCTGCGTCGGCATAGGCGGCCTCGGCGCGCACCAGGGCGGAGCGGGCTTCTTCGCTGATCAGGGCTTGGGCCTTGAGCTGTTTGTCGAGGTTTTCGATTTCCTGGGCGCGGGCCAGCAGGCCGGCCTGTTCGGAATCCTGGGCGTAAAAGCTCACGCTGTGGTGCGTCACGGCATGGCCGCTCTGCACATAAATGACTTCGCCGGCCTGCAACTTGTCGCGCGCGGCCAGCGCGTCGTCCAGGCCGGCGGCGGTATAGCAGCCGTTGAGCCAGTCGCCCAGCAGCGCCGACTGGCCGGCGTCGTTCAGGCGCAGCAGCTCGGTCAAAGGCTTGAGGCTGATCGCGGCATTGACGCGTGCCGGTGCGGCGGCGCTGGGTGGCGAATAAAACGCGAGCTTGGCCGGCGGTGTGCCCTGCCCGTCGCTGCCGGCAAAGCCGCGCACCATGTCGAGCCGGCTGACTTCAAGCGCACCCAGGCGTTCGCGCAAGGCGGCCTCAAGCGCGTTTTCCCAGCCCTGCTCGATGTGGATGCGGCTCCACAGGCCTTGCAGGCCGTCCAGGCCGTGCTTGGCCAGCCAGGGCTTGAGCTTGCCGTCGGTCTTGACCTTTTCCTGCAAGGCCTTGAGCGCTTCCATGCGCGCCGACAGGTCGGCCCGCTTGGCCGATTCGGTGTTGACGGTCTGCTGCAGTGTGCGGCGCTCTTCGTCGAGCTGCGGCACGCTCTCGGTCAGCTCGTGCAGGCGGGCCTCGGCTTCGGCCTGGGCTTCCTGCGCCGCGGCGAACTGCGTGTTGAGGTTGGCCAGGCGGGCTTCGTCGGGTGCGTTAAGCGCATTGCGGTCGGCCGTGAGTTTTTCCAGGCGCAGGTTCAGCGTGCGAGACTGTTCTTCGATGTTCCGCTGGTCAGCGGCCAGCACCTGGATCTGCTGCTGCACCTGGCTCACGCTGGTGCGCTGTTCGTTGGCTTTGGCCTGGGCCTGGCGCAGCGCGTCTTCAAGGGCGGGCAGCTGCGTCAAGTGCTCTTCGGTCTGCGCGGCCAGCAGTTCGGCCTTTTCCTCGGCTTCGATGGCCTGGGCGGCCAGGTTTTCGGTTTCGACGGCGGCGTCTTCCTTGCGCGTCGCCCACTGTGCGGTCTGCTCTTTGAGCTGGTTCAGCCGCTGCTCGACACGCTGGCGGCCGTCGACCACGAAGCGGATTTCGGCCTCCAACCGACCAACTTCGGCGCTGGCCTCATACAGCTTGCCTTGGGCCTGGTTGACCTGATCGCCGGCCGCGTAGTGCGCCTGGCGTATGGTTTCGAGGTCGGCCTCGATGTGGCGCAGATCGGCCACACGGCTTTCCAGGTCGTTCACGGCCTTTTCGGAATCGGCCTTGACTTTGGCCTGGTCGGCCTCGCTCTCGGCGCGTTTCAGGAACCACAGCTGGTGCTGCTTGAGGCTGGCGTCGGCATGCAGGGTGTTGTAGCGCAGGGCCACTTCGGCCTGCTTTTCCAGCCGGTCCAGGTTGGCGTTGAGCTCGCGCAGGATGTCTTCGACGCGGGTCAGGTTTTCGCGGGTGTCGGACAGGCGGTTGGCCGTCTCGCGACGGCGCTCCTTGTACTTGGAGACGCCGGCGGCTTCCTCGAGGAACAGGCGCAGCTCTTCAGGCTTGGATTCGATGATGCGGCTGATGGTGCCCTGGCCGATGATGGCGTAGGCGCGCGGACCCAGGCCGGTGCCCAGGAACACGTCCTGGACGTCGCGGCGCCGCACCGGCTGGTTGTTGATGTAGTAGCTGGAAGTGCCGTCGCGCGTCAGCACGCGCTTGACGGCGATTTCGACAAACTGCCCCCACTGGCCGCCGGCGCGGTGGTCAGCATTGTCGAAGACCAGCTCCACGCTGGAGCGGCTGGCCGGTTTGCGCGTGGTGGTGCCGTTAAAGATCACGTCCTGCATGGACTCGCCGCGCAGTTCGGAGGCCTTGCTCTCGCCCAGCACCCAGCGCACCGCGTCCATGATGTTGGACTTGCCACAGCCGTTGGGGCCTACCACACCCACCAGTTGGCCCGGTAACACGAAATTGGTGGGCTCCGCGAATGACTTGAAACCTGATAGCTTGATCGAATTGAGACGCACGGCTGTCCCTGTTTTTATGAGCCTGAAGCAGGGCTTGTTAAAACAGGCCCTAACTCGTTGATTTTTATAGCGTTTTTACGGTAACGCTGACATATCGGGCACCGCTTTCGGCAAGCGGCACGGTCCGTCATGTTACCCGAGCGGGACGGGGATTTTGCCGGGAAAAAGGCCCTTGACGGGGCCGTCGTGAAACACTTTGCTTCGTGCCGCCCACCCAGGCTTTGAGCGGCCCTTGCGACATGCGCCAAAAGGGCGTGCAGGCTGGCATTCAAGCTATCAATTTGGCAGCAGCGCGAGCCCTTGCCGAACGCGGCTGGCGTGACCGGCGGTTTTGAGGGCTGCGCGAGGCTGGATAATCCGGGTATGAATCCCCTGCTTTCACGCCTTCAGCCCTATCCTTTCGAACGGCTGCGCCAGTTGCACGCCGATGTCACCCCCAATCCCGCCTACAAAGCCATCAGCCTGGGCATAGGCGAGCCCCGCCATGCCACGCCGCAGTTGATCAAAGATGCACTGACGGCCAGCCTGAGCGGCCTGGCCAGCTATCCCGGCACCTTGGGCGAGCCCAAATTGCGCCAGGCCATGGCCGACTGGATGGCACGCCGCTACGGCCTGAAGCTGGACCCTGCCACACAAATCCTGCCCGTCAACGGTTCGCGCGAGGCGCTGTTTTCGCTGGCGCAGACCGTGCTCGATGCCGGCAAGCCGGGAGCCACCGTGGTGTGCCCCAACCCGTTTTACCAAATCTATGAGGGCGCGGCCCTGCTGGCGGGCGCACAGACCTGGTTTGCCCCCAGCGACCCGGCGCGCAATTTCGCCGTCGACTGGGCCGGCGTGCCCGAGGCCGTCTGGGCCAAAACACAGCTGGTGTTTGTCTGCTCGCCGGGCAACCCCACGGGCGCCGTGATGTCGCTGGACGAATGGAAGCTGCTGTTCGAGCTCAGCGACCGTTACGGCTTCGTGATCGCCTCCGACGAGTGCTACAGCGAAATCTACTTCCGCGACGAGGCGCCGTTGGGCGGCCTGCAGGCGGCGGCCAGCCTGGGCAGGCACGACTTCAAGAACCTGGTGTCCCTCACCAGCCTCTCCAAACGCAGCAATGTGCCCGGCCTGCGCAGCGGCTTTGTGGCCGGCGATGCCGCCCTGATCAAGCCTTTTTTGCTCTACCGCACCTACCACGGCAGCGCCATGAGCCCGGTCGTGCAGGCCGCCAGCATCGCGGCCTGGAACGACGAAACGCACGTGGTGGACAACCGCGCCATGTACCGCGAAAAATTCGCCAAAGTCACGCCCATGCTCTCGGCCGTGATGGACGTCGCCCTGCCCGACGCGGGCTTTTACCTGTGGGCCGGAATCCCAGAGACTTTCAAGGGCTCGGACACCGCGTTTTCGCGCGAGCTGCTCGCTCTCTACAATGTCGTGGTGTTGCCGGGCAGCTACCTGGCGCGCGACGCGCAGGGGCACAATCCCGGCGCCGGCAGAATCCGCATGGCACTGGTGGCTGAAACCGCCGAATGCGTGGAAGCGGCGCAGCGCATCGTTCAATTCATCCAATCCAGAAACCCTTGACTTCACTGACAACAAGACTGAAACCAACATGACACAAGACAACCTGCAAAGCACCATTGACGCGGCCTGGGAAAATCGCGCGAACCTGTCGGTGCAATCGGCGCCCAAGGACGTGCTGGACGCCGTCGAACACACCATCGCCCAGCTCAACAGCGGCAAGCTGCGCGTGGCGACCCGCGAAGGCGTGGGCCAGTGGACCACCCACCAGTGGATCAAAAAGGCCGTGCTGCTGAGCTTTCGCCTGAAGGACAACGAACTGATGCGCGCCGGCGACCTGGGCTTTTTCGACAAGGTGCCTACCAAGTTCGCCCACCTGAGCGAAAGTGAAATGCGCGCCACCGGCGTGCGCGTGGTGCCGCCCGCCGTGGCGCGCCGCGGCAGCTACATCGCCAAGGGCGCGATCCTGATGCCCAGCTACGTCAACATCGGCGCCTGGGTCGGTGAAGGCACCATGGTCGACACCTGGGCCACCGTGGGCAGCTGCGCACAGGTCGGCAACAATGTCCACCTCTCCGGCGGCGTGGGCCTGGGCGGCGTGCTCGAGCCCCTGCAGGCCAACCCCACCATCATTGAGGACAACTGCTTCATAGGCGCGCGCTCCGAAGTCGTCGAAGGCGTGATCGTGGAAGAAAACTCGGTCATCTCCATGGGCGTCTACATCGGCCAGAGCACGCCGATTTACGACCGCGAAGCCGACACCGTCACCTACGGCCGCGTTCCCGCGGGTTCCGTCGTGGTTTCGGGCAACCTGCCCAAGGCCGGCGGCAAGTACAGCATGTATTGCGCGGTGATCGTCAAGCGTGTGGACGCGAAAACCCGCTCCACCACCAGCCTGAACGACCTGCTCCGGGATTGAGCACTTTCCTTGCGGTTTGATTGATAGATTGAAATGATTGGGAGCGGACTATGAGCACGATGGAAAGAATCCTTCGTTTGATGGCGGACAAAAAAGCGTCGGACGTTTACCTGTCGGCCCATTCGCCCGCCCTGATCAAGATCAACGGCCAGGCCATTCCCATCAATGCGCAAATCCTGCCGCCGGACGCGCCGCGCAACCTGTTGGCTGAAGTCGTTCCGCCCGAGCGCATCGAGGAGCTGGAGGAAATCGGTGAACTCAACATGGCCTTGCCGATTGCCGGCCTGGGCAACTTCCGGATCAGCGCCTTCAGGCAGCGCAGCACTTATGCCGCTGTGATCCGCTTCATTCCCACGGAAATTCCGCCGCTGGACACCCTGAACGTGCCGCCCATCCTGGCCGACCTGATCATGGAAAAACGCGGCCTGCTGCTGATGGTGGGCTCCACCGGCGCCGGCAAGAGCACCACGCTGGCCGCGATGATGGACCGCCGCAACGAGATATCCCTGGGTCACATCCTCACGATCGAAGACCCGGTCGAGTTCCTGTTCACCAACAAGAAGTCGGTCGTCAACCAGCGCGAAGTCGGCAGCGACACGCAATCCCTGCAGGTGGCGCTCAAGAATGCGCTGCGCCAGGCGCCTGACGTCATCCTGATCGGTGAAATCCGCGACCGCGAAACCATGTCGGCCGCCATTGCCTATGCGCAGTCGGGCCATTTGTGCCTGGCCACCATGCACGCCAACAACAGCTACCAGGCGCTCAACCGTATCCTGAGTTTTTACCCGGTCGAGGTGCGCAGCACCATGCTGGGCGATTTGGCCGCGGCACTCAAGGCCATCGTGTCGCAGCGCCTGCTGCGCACGCAGGACGGTGGCCGCACGCCGGCGGTGGAGGTCATGCTCAACACCAAGCTGATCGCCGAACTGATTGAAAAAGGCGACTTCTCGGGCGTCAAGGAAGCCATGGAAAAGTCCATGGCCGAGGGCTCGCAGACTTTCGAGCAGGACATCGCCAAGCTGATTGTGGACGGCACTGTCACGCGCAAGGAAGGCATTCTGTACGCCGACTCGCCGACCAACCTGATGTGGCGTCTGGAAAACGACTTCGCCGTCAAGGCCAAGGCCCTGGAGCCCGAGGAAGACCCGGATGACGAACCGTCCTTCACCGAAATCACGCTGGACGTGAAACATTAAAAACCCGATGGCGCTCGTCTCTTCGGGCCGACTCGAACCCAGGGCCTGCTAACACTATGTTTGCAAGATGCGTTGCGAGTCAAAAAGGCCTTGAGCAAGGCGCAAAACGCAGGCGGGGTGAACCCCGTCAAGGCTTTGCAACGCCGCGCAGGGCCTTTTTGATCGCAACCCGGAGGGAATGGGGTGAAAACAGCGCCACTCCGCGTTGCGCTCCTCACCCAGACTCCCGGTCTGGGATTCGTCGCACGCCTTGATTGGCGCTGTTTTCACCCCATTCGCATTTGTAAACATAGTGTTAACAGGCCCTAAACGACCATGTCCCGAACCCTGCAGCTCACCGAGCAACTGATTGCCCGGCCTTCCGTCACGCCCGACGACGCCGGCTGTCAGGCCCTGTTGATTGAGCGCCTGGCGCCGCTGGGCTTCCAGTGCGAAACCATTACCAGCGGCCCTGAAAACTTCCGCGTGACCAACCTCTGGGCCAAGCGCGCGGGCAAGCCGGCGTCCGCCAAAACCCAGGCCAAGACGCTTGTATTTGCCGGCCACACCGACGTGGTACCCACCGGCCCGCTGGACCAGTGGCTGAGCCACCCGTTCACGCCCAGCCACCGTGACGGCATGCTTTTCGGTCGCGGCGCCGCCGACATGAAAACCTCCATCGCGGCCATGGTGGTGGCGGTCGAGGAGTTCCTGGCCGCCCAACCCGACCCAGCCCTGTCTATCGCCTTCCTGGTCACCAGCGACGAGGAAGGCCCGGCGGTTGACGGCACGGTCATGGTCTGCGAGCAGCTCAAGGCGCGCGGTGAGGTACTGGACTATTGCATCGTGGGCGAGCCCACCTCGGTCGCCAACCTCGGCGACATGATCAAGAACGGGCGCCGCGGCACGCTCAGCGGCAAGCTCACCGTCAAGGGTGTGCAGGGCCATATTGCCTATCCGCACCTGGCCAAAAACCCGATCCACCTGTTCGCGCCCGCACTGGCTGAGCTGGTCGCCACCGAATGGGACAAGGGCAATGCCTTCTTCCCGGCCACGAGTTGGCAGGTGTCCAACATCCATGGCGGCACCGGCGCCTCCAACGTCATTCCGGGCGACCTGGTGGTGGACTTCAACTTCCGTTTCTGCACCGAATCCACGCCCGAAAGCCTGCAGCAACGCCTGGTGGCGCTGCTGAGCCGGCACCAGCTCGACTACGACCTCAAGTGGACGCTGGGCGGCCTGCCCTTTTTGACCACGCCCGGCACGCTGGTCGATGCGGTGCGCGGCGCCATCGAGGCCGAAACCGGCTTGCAGACCGAGCTCTCCACTACGGGCGGCACCAGCGACGGGCGTTTCATTGCCAAGATATGCCCCCAGGTCATCGAATTCGGCCCGCTGAACGCCACCATCCACAAGATCAACGAACATGTGCCGGTGAGCTCACTCGATCCGCTCAAGAACATCTACAAGGGCGTGCTGGAACGGCTGGCCGCGGCATGACGAAGTCCGCAACACCCCTGACGGTACTGGCGCTGGTCGAGCAGATGGCGGCCAGGCTGGACGCCGCGGGCCTGAACTTTGCCGACGGCTTCGGTCAGGGCACGACGAACGCCTTCGACGAAGCCGCCTGGCTGGTGCTCTGGAAGCTGGGCCTGCCCCTGGACGACCTTGATTCGGCCGAGACCCGGCCGGTGAGCGCAGACGAAGAGGCGCAGGTTGCCGCGCTGCTGGACGCGCGCATCAGCACTCGCAAGCCCGCCGCCTACCTCACCAACGAAGCCTGGCTGATGGGCCTGTCCTTTTACGTGGACGAGCGCGTGATCATTCCCCGCTCCCTGATCGCCGAACTGCTGGCCGACGCCAGCATAGACCCCTGGCTGAGCGAACATACCCACCGCGTGCTCGACCTGTGCACCGGCAACGGAAGCCTGGCCGTGCTGGCGGCCATCACCTACCCTGACGTCGTTGTGGAGGCCGCCGACATCAGCCTGGACGCCCTGGCCGTGGCCCGCATCAACGTGGACCGCCACCACCTGGACAGCCGCATCACCTTGATTGAGTCCGACGGCCTGGCCGCCTGCGCGGGCCAGTACGACCTCATCCTGTGCAATCCGCCCTATGTGAATGCGGCCAGCATGGCCGCCCTGCCCCCCGAATTCCGCGCGGAACCGGACCTGGCGCTGGCCGGCGGCAGTGACGGCATGGACTTCATTCGGGGCCTGATTCAAAACGCGGCCCGCCATATGAGCGAAAATGCGGTGCTGGTGCTGGAAATCGGCAATGAGCGCGAGAATTTCGAGCGCGCCTTCCCGACACTTCAACCGCTGTGGTTCGAAACCAGCTCGGGCGCCGACCAGGTCCTGCTGCTGACGCGCGAACAACTGGCTTGAAGCGGTTCCCGCCTCGCCTTATGGGCTGGCGTAGCGCTTGCATGGCATGCCAGGCGCATGTGCCCTCGCCGCCCGATTAATTTTCCTGAAGTTTCCAATTCAATGATTACCCTCAAAAACGTCGTGCTGCGCCGCGGCGCCAAAGTGATTCTGGACAGCGCGTCCGTCACCCTCAACCCCGGCGAAAAAATCGGGCTGGTGGGCCGCAACGGCGCGGGCAAGTCCTCGCTGTTCGCCATGCTCAACGGCTCGCTGCACGAAGACGGCGGCGATTTCTCGATTCCCGCGCAGTGGAGCATGGCGCAGGTGGCGCAGGACATGCCGGAGACCGACCAGAGCGCGACCGCCTTTGTGGTCGAGGGCGACGTGGTGCTGCTGGCCGCGCAGGCCGAGGTGGACGCCTCGGAGGCCAGCGGCGACGGCGACCGCATGGCCCATGCCTACATGGCGCTCTACGACGCCGGCGCGCACGACGCGCAGGCCCGGGCCCAGGCCCTGATCCTCGGGCTGGGCTTCAAGGTCAGCGAGCTCGACAACCCCGTCAACAGCTTTTCCGGCGGCTGGCGCATGCGCCTGCAACTGGCACGCGCGCTGATGTGCCCGTCCGACCTGCTGCTGCTCGACGAACCCACCAACCACCTGGACCTGGACGCGTTGGTCTGGCTGGAAGCGTGGTTGAAAAAATACCAGGGCACCATGCTGGTCATCAGCCACGACCGCGAATTTCTCGACGCCGTGACCGATGTCACGGTGCACATCGAAAACGCGAAGCTGACCCGCTACGGCGGCAACTACAGCAAGTTCGAAGACCTGCGTTCCGAGCAGATGGCGCTGCAGCAAACCGCCTTTGCCAAGCAGCAGGACAAGATCGCCCACCTGCAAAAGTTCATTGCGCGCTTCAAGGCCAAGGCCAGCAAGGCCAAACAGGCGCAAAGCCGGGTCAAGGCGCTGGACCGCATGGAAAAAATCGCGCCGCTGCTGGCCGAAGCCGATTTCACCTTCGAGTTCAAGGAGCCGGCCAACCTGCCCAATCCCATGCTGTCGATGCAGAACGCCTTCTTCGGCTATCCGCCGCCCGAAGGCGCACCTGAAGGCACGCCGCCCACGGTCATCGTGCAGAACGTCAGCAAATCGGTGCTGGCCGGCCAGCGCATAGGCATCCTGGGCGCCAACGGCCAGGGCAAGTCCACCCTGGTCAAGACTGTGGCGCGCGCACTGGCGCCCATCAGCGGTGAAATGACCGAAGGCAAAGGCCTGAACATCGGCTATTTCGCCCAGCAGGAACTCGACGTGCTGCGCCCGGCCGACACACCGCTGGAGCACATGATCCAGCTCGTCAAGGAAACCACGGCCGCCGGCCGCATCAGCGGCCAGCAGACGCGCGAGCAGGACTTGCGCGCCTTCCTGGGCATGTTCAATTTCAGCGGCGACATGGTCAAACAGGCCGTGGGCAGCATGAGCGGCGGCGAAAAGGCCCGGCTGGTGCTGTGCATGATCGTCTGGCAGCGCCCCAACCTGCTGCTGCTCGATGAGCCGACCAACCACCTGGACCTGGCCACGCGCGAGGCGCTGTCGATGGCGCTCAACGAGTTTGAAGGCACGGTGATGCTGGTCAGCCACGACCGCGCCCTGCTGCGCGCCGTCTGCGACGAATTCTGGATGGTCTCGCGCGGCGGCGTGGCGCCCTTTGACGGCGACCTGGACGACTACCAGCGCTACTTGCTCGACGAAGCCAAGCGCCAGCGCGAGGAAGCCAAGAAGGCCGGCAACGCGGCCCCGGCCGCGGCCACGAAAGCAGCCGCGCCGGCTGCGGCCGTTGAAGAGAAAAAGCCCGTACCGCGCGAAACGCCGGAGCAGCGCAAGCTCGACGCGCAACGCCGCCAGCAGCAAGCCGAAGCCACCAAGCCACTGCGCAAGGAAGTGGAAAAAATCGACCAACGCATGAAGGCACTCAACACGGAACGCGACAGCCTGCAAGCCCTGCTGGCCACCACCACCGCGCCGGCCGAGCTTGCACAGGCCGGCAAGCGCCTCAAAGCCATCGAAGGCGAAATAGGCATGCTGGAAGAGCGGTGGCTGGAGCTGACCGAGCAAATCGAAACCGCAGCGGTGTAAAGTGGCCGCAAGGCCCTCTTCCGCGGGGCCCTGTATTTGAAAGGGTTTGATCCATGCCTTCCGCTTTGGACATGGCTGCGGACAACGCGGCCCTCTCGGCCGCCGTCAAACGCAGCCGCAAGCTGCTCAACAAGCGCGCCGTGGTCGCGGCCGCTGCCAGCGCGGTGCCGGTGCCTGGGCTCGACTGGATGGTGGATGCGGCCCTGCTGTCCCAACTCATTCCCGAGATCAACAAGGAATTCGGCCTCACGCCGCAGCAGCTCGACCAGCTCGAGCCGAAGAAGCGCGACCAGGTGCAGAAGGCCGTGACCCTGGTGGGCTCCGTGCTGATCGGCAAATTCATCAGCCGCGACCTGGTCATCAAGGCCGCCACCAAGATAGGCGTGCGCCTGACGGCCAAACAGGCTGCCAAATATGTTCCTCTGGCCGGCCAGGTCGTCGCGGCGGCTGTCGGCTATGCCGCCATCCGCTACTTCGGTGAAGAGCACATGAAGGACTGCATACGGGTGGCGAAGCAGGCGCAGCTGGATGTGCCGGCGCTGGGCTATTCGGGCTGAGCCAAGCTGAGTCGGCCTGAGGCCAGGATCCGCGATTTCGGCGCACCAAAAACAAAAGGACTTGACCTTTCGGCCAAGTCCTTTTGAAGGATGGTGGGTTCTGACAGATTCGAACTGTCGACCTACGGATTAAGAGTCCGCTGCTCTACCAACTGAGCTAAGAACCCGAAAATTCTGGTGGGACCAGCGGGGGTCGAACCCACGACAAACGGATTAAAAGTCCGCTGCTCTACCAACTGAGCTATGGTCCCGATTTATATCACACGGTTTCCCTTGCGATACATTTCGGTGTTTGCCACTTCAAGAGCAGCAAAGCCTTGAATTATAGCGTGGTTTTTTAGCGCCCCGCAAAAACTCAAGCGGCAATTTTGTCGAGTGCCCAGCCGGCCGCGCACAGTCCGAAAGTCGAGGTCACGCTCACCACCGACCCATACCCGTGGCAGTTCAGGCTGCCGTCGCTTTGGGCCGCCGCTGCAGGCTGCAGCACAGCCTCGCGGCTGAATACGCAGGCCACGCCTATTTTTCCTTTGCGCGCCGCGCCGTGCTCCTTGCGCAGCCGATAGCGCAGCTGCGCCAGCAGAGGGTCATGCGTGACCAGCGCCAGGTCGTCGATGTCCACGCGGTGCGCCAGCCGCTTGCCGCCCGCCGCGCCCACACTGACCAGGTTCACCTTGTTGGCGATCGCCCAGGCGGCCATGGCCGTCTTGGCTTTGACCTGGTCGCAGGCGTCGATGACGGCCAGCTGCTTGCGGTCAAAGCCGTTTTCCAGGCCCAGAATGCCGGGCCAGTTGGCCGCGTCGACGAACTCTTCGATGCCGTCGACGCGGCAGCCCGGGTGGATTTGCGCGATGCGCTCGCGCATGGCCTGCACCTTGGCCTGCCCCAGGGTGCTGTCCAGCGCATGAACCTGCCGATTGATGTTGGATTCGGCGATGTGGTCCAGGTCAATGAGGGTCAACCGGGCCACACCACTGCGGGCGGCGGCTTCGGCCGCCCAGGAGCCCACGCCGCCCAGGCCCACGACCACGATGTGCGCCTGGCGTATGCGCTGCGCGCCCGCCGCGCCGTAAAGGCGTGCAAGGCCGCCGAAGCGGCGCTCCAGGTCGGCAGGGAGTTCTTCGATCAGGGAGCTCATGGCCGTGAATCGGTGCGCGCCTCAGGCCTGGCGCTCAAGCCGCCAGACCTGGTACTTCAGGCCCGCCACGCAGCCCGCGAGTATGGCCGCCAGCGCCACAAAGCTCGTGAAGCTCAGGGTCGAGATGCCCGACAGGCCCTGCCCCACGGTACAACCCATGGCGCAGACACCGCCCACCCCCATCAGCGTGGCGCCCACCAGGTGGTTGGCCGTGTCTTCCGCGTCGCGAAAGCCTTCCCAGCGGAAGCTGCGCGACAACAGCGCATAGACGGCCGAGCCGACTACGACGCCAAACACGGAAACAAGGCCCAGCGTGAGCACCTTGCTCTTGTCGCTGAAGAACATCAGCCAGTCCACGGTGTAGGCCACGGGCGAGACAAAGCTCAAGGCCTCAGCCCGGCCCGAGTTGGTGGCCAGAAAGGCTTCCTGCAGCGTCTCGGGGTGCTCGGCCACATAGCCCAGGCGACCGCTGACCCACCACATGGCCGCAATGACGCCGCCTATGCCGAGGCCCGCAAGCAGGTTGTCGAAGCGGCGGAACTCTTCGTTGAACAGCGCCCAGACGATCAGGCCCATGCCGATCAGGATGGCCAGGCCTATGCCGGCAGCGGCCGGCGTGATGCCGACCACGCCGGCAACCCAGTTCGGCAAGGTCGCGTTGGCGGTGAAATCAATCGCGACCTTGTCGACGGTGGCCACACGGACTACGGCGGTGATGCCCTTGAGCGTGGCGAAAGCCGCGATGCCCATCACCGCAAACACGACCACAGATTTCAGGCTGCCGCCGCCTATACGCACCAGCGTTTTGCTGCCGCAGCCCGAAGCCAGCACCATGCCGAAGCCGAACATCGCGCCGCCCACCAGGGCGGAAAGCCAGATAAAGCGGTTGGAGGCATAAAGCGTCTTGGCGGGATCGATGACGCCGGCCGCGGCCATGGTGAAGAAGCCGATCATGGCTACGCCAATGGCCATGCCCCACATGCGCATGCGCGTCCAGTCGCCCATGTTGACGATGTCGCTGACGGCGCCCATGGTGCAGAAGTGCGTGCGCTGCGCGATCGCACCGAAAACCATGGCCAGAATGAAACCGGCCCAGAGAACCTGGGCCGTGAGACTGTTGAGTGCGGAGATGTCCATCGCCCAATTTTAGTTGGGAATGAACATATGCTCCTTTGAAGCGCCCCGCTACTTCAACTTTGCAAGGCGATCCTTGGCGACGGAAGCCGCTTCGGCCTGGGGATAGGCCTTGATCAGGTCCTCCAGCGTCTTGCGGGCCGACTTGGCGTCTTTGAGCTCTATCTGGCAATTGGCCATGGAAAGCATGGCCTCCGGCGCGCGCATATGGTCGGGCTCGGCCGTCACCAGGGACCGGAAATTGGTCACCGCGTCACGGTAGTTGCGCAAGGCGTACTGCGCATTGCMCAGCCAGAACAAGGCTGAAGCCCGGTAGCCGGTTTGCGGATAGCGCTTCATGAAGGCCAGGAAGCTGGTCTGCGCGGCCGCAAAGTCGCCCTTGCGAAGCGTGGCCAGCGCGGCCTCGAACTCCTGCCGTTCGGCCGGCTCGGCGACAAACTCCTTGCCGTCGACGTTGACTTTGCCGGGCTCGAATTTGCGCAGGCGTTCGTCCACGCCGGTGGTCAGGTCCTTCTGGGTGCGCTGCATCTCGGCCACGCTGCGGGTGAGGTTCTCGTTCTGCCCGCGCATGGTGGCGAGTTCGTTGCGCAGGGCCTCGATCTGGTTGGACAAATCCAGCAGGCTGCGGCGCAACTGGGCGTTGTCCTCAGTGGTCCTGCGCAGCTCTTCGGCCGTGCGCGTTTGCGCCGCATCGACTTTCTGGCGCAAGTCGAGGATCGCACGGCGAGCCTCGTCGTCTTCAAACAGCCCCGCATGCGCATTAAACGCCAGCAGGCCGGCCGCAAGGGTCGCGGCGATCCGGAAGGTCTTCACTGTCGGAGTCCGGCTTAGCGGTAGTTGAGTTCAGCGCGGCGGTTCTTTGCCATGGCTTCCTCGTCGGAGCCTTGCACCGCAGGTTTTTCTTTGCCGAAGCTCACAGCCTCCACCTGCGCATCCGACACGCCCAGCAGGCCCAGCGCGCGGCGAACGGCTTCGGCGCGCTTCTGGCCCAGGGCCAGGTTGTACTCACGGCCGCCGCGCTCGTCGGTGTGGCCTTCGATGGCCATCTTGCGGGTTTTGTTGGCGGTCAGGTACTTGGCGTGGGCTTCGATGGCGCCCTGGAATTCGGGCTTGACCACATAGCTGTCGAAATCAAAGTAGATGACCTTGGCCACATTCGCCGGTCCGGCGAGCGAGGCGTCGGCACCCTCGACCTTCACGGGTGCGACACCCGTGCCGGTGGCGCCCGACGGATCGCCCTGCTGGGCAGTACCGGTGCGGTCTTCGACGGGAACGTCGTTGAGCTTGACACCGGAACCGCAAGCCGTCAGCGTGGCCGCCAGGATGAGAGAGGAAATGATGGAAAAAATGCTGCGTTTCATGAAGTACCTCTGGAAAATAAAAACGAACCTGTTGGAAAAGGACTGCTTGACCGTGATTGCTTGCCGCTGCTGATCAGCGCTGGAAAGGGCCCCAATCCGGCTCCCGGATGTCGCCGCTGGCGCCAGACAGTTTTGCCTTGATCTTGCCGTCCAGCGTGGTGGTCATCAGCGCTTCCCTGCCCTGCTGGTGGGTGGCGTAGACGATCAGGCGACTGTTGGGCGCGAAGCTCGGGCTTTCGTCAGCCGTGGTTTCGGTGATTGGAGTGACGGTCCCGGTGGCAAGTTCCATGACGTGCAGCTTGAAGGCGCCGCCCACCCGGGAGATATAGGCCAGCCAGCGTCCGTCCGGGCTGATCGCCGGGGAGATGTTGTAGGTCCCGGTGAAGGTCACGCGTTCGGCATTGCCGCCGTTCGGACTCATGCGGTATATCTGCGGCGCGCCACCGCGATCGCTGACGAAATAGATGTAGCGCCCGTCGGGCGAAAAGGCGGGCTCCGTATCAATGCTCGAAGACTGGGTCAAGCGCTTGGGCTCGCCGCCGTTGAGGCCTATGGCATAGAGTTGCGAGCCGCCGTCGCGGCTCAGCGTCGCCACCAGTTGCTTGCCGTCCGGCGACCAGGCCGGCGCGCTGTTGGAGCCGCGGAAGTTCGCCAGCAAGCGCCGCTTGCCGCTGGCCACCTCGTGTGCGTAGATCACCGGCTTGCGCGACTCAAAAGACACATAGGCCAGTTGCGCGCCGTTGGGTGACCAGGCAGGCGAAATGATGGGCTCCGGACTGGTCAGGGCCGACTGCGCGCCCTCCCCGTCGGAGTCCGCCACCCAGAGGTTGTACTTCTGGGCCGCCTTGGTGACGTAGGCGATGCGCGTCGAGAAGATGCCCTTATCGCCGGTCAGTTTTTCATAGACAAAATCGGAGATGCGGTGTGCTGAAAGCCGCAGGTCGGCCGGGCCCACGGTGTAGCTCTGGCCGCCCAGGTCCTGCCCGCGCACGATGTCCCAGAGGCGCAGGCGCACGTCGTAGCGGCCGTCGGCCAGCAGCGTCACGCTGCCTGTGACCATGGAATCCGCGCCCTTTTGCCGCCAGGCGGCCAGGTCCGGGCGGGTGTTCTCGTCCGCAGCGACGCCTGTCGTGTCGACGGGGCGGAACATGCCGCTGCGTTCGAGGTCGGCCCGCACGATGCTGCCGATTTTTTGGGGGGCTTGGGTGTCTCCGCGGAACGCGGCAACGGCAATGGGCAGCTGGGTCAAGCCCACGCCGGAGACCTCGACGCGAAATTGCGCGAAGGCCGGCAAAGCAGGAACGGCGCCGGCAGCCAGCAGGCTGACAAGGGTACGACGGCGTAACAAGGGTGCGGTGAAAGGTGCAATGCTCATAGGGGAGAGTTGGATCCGTTCAGGGAGGTTATTTTGACGTTGGAATTGATGGCGACGGAAGGATCAAGTTCCCGAAGCCCTTGTTCGGCCAGGATCACATCGGTTTTCATGCGCTCAAGCACCCTTTTTTTGTTGATGGACTCCTGCTCGCGCGGGTTCTCGCGGTGCCAGAGATGGAAGACTTCAGTGCCCAGGAAACCGTTTTTGCGGTGGATGCCCAGGTGGTGAAGCCGAAGCACCAGATCGGCATCTTCATGCCCCCAGCCCTGGAAAGTTTCGTCAAATCCGTTGACATCGCCAAAGTCAGTGCGCCAGACGCCCAGGTTGCAACTGCGTATGCCATGCCAGAGAAAGTCCTGTTTTACCCTGAATAAACGCCGCGGCCAGGGGAGCAGGTGCAATAATTTGTTGCTGTCCCCCGAGAGCCGCGCGCCCAGCCAGAACCATACAGGACGGCCGGGCAGCTCGATAGCGCCATTGACTACAGCCTCTGTCAGACGTTCACTGATAAGCACCCTGCTGCCGTTCACAAAGCAGCCTTTTTCGGCCAGGCGCGTATGAGCCGCCACAAAGTCCTTGTTGGGCACGCAGTCGCCGTCCAGAAAGACCAGGTAGTCACCGCTTGCCTGGCTGGCCCCCAGATTGCGCGCCCGCGCCGCGGTAAAGCCCACATCGGGATGCCAGATATGACGGACCGGGCATTTGAACTCAGGGCACTGCTCAAACAGCATGCGCACCTGCTCGGGCCGCGAGCCGTCGTCGGCCACCAGCACTTCATGGCCCTCGCCGCATTGCGCAGCCAACGATCGCAGCACCGCCAGCAGCGCGTCGCTGCGGTTGTAGGTCAGGACGATGAAGCTGATTTTCATCGCGGGGCCGGCGCTCCCTTGCCGTCCCGGCGCAGCAGCCAGAGCTTCAGGTAGCGGTAATACGTGCCCTCGGCGTTCGAAATGGCCAGTACCAGACCCATCCTGCCGTCAAGAAAACCCAGGCGCAGAAAGTAGGTGCGTATGAATGCCCACAGGCCGTGCCCTATCGCCTTGCCCACCGAGGCCGTCTTGCCTTTGTCCAGCAGGCTTTGGGCGCCCGCCGTGGAATAGCGGTTGGCCTTGTCCAGAACCGCCTCGAAGTTGCGAAAACTTTCGTGCAGCAATTGCGAGCGCAACTGGCCGGCCGGTGCATCAGTCAGGATTTTTTCGTGCACCAGGTCATCGCTGAAGCGGGCCGAAGTGCGGCGAAACAGGCGGGTGACCCGGTCGGGGTACCAGCCCGAATGGCGCATGTACTGCCCGCAATAACTCGAGAGCCGGGGAAAGGAATACACATCAAAGGCCGGCGCCTGCAGGCAGGCCAGGATTTCCAGCTGCAGCTCGGGCGTGACCCGCTCGTCCGCGTCGAGTGACAGCACCCAGTCTGAAGTGGCCAGGGCCAGGGCCCGGTTCTTTTGAATGCCGAAGCCCTGCCAGTCGGGGCTGATGCTGACCTCGGCGCCCAGGGAGCGGGCAATCTGCACGGTGTCGTCGGTGCTGCCGGAGTCCAGCACCACCACCTGGTCCGCGAAGCTCACGGAGCGCAGGCAGGCCTCCATGTTGTGGGCCTCGTTGTGGGTGATGACTGTGACGGACAAACTTGCCAACGAATGCCTTTGTAGTGGTGTGAAGGAAAACCGCCCCGGATTTTGCCAGTGAAACGGCCCCTTCCACGGCCCCTCCCGGCGCGCTGACAGCATAGCAGAGGCCCCCGGTCTCCGAGGCCTTGGCCGGAAACGGAATCGCCGATAATGCGGGCAACCCGTACGGCAACCCAGACCATTTTGCGAACAAAAACAATCAACTTCCGGCTCGCCATCATCTGCCTGGCGGCGGCCTCCGTGGGATTGTCGATCGCCATCATCAGCATCGCCAAACTGTTGCTGCTGCTCGGCGTCGTGGGGGCTCTGCTCCAGCGTAAAGGCCTCTCACAGGACGGTGTGCCCCTAGCTAAAACCTTCACGCTGCCGGCTGTGCTGGCCGTGCTGCTGGCCTTTGCGCTGAGCCTGTTCTGGACGGTTGCGCCACTGCAGGAGGCCGCAGGCTCCCTCGCCAAGTATGGCAAGCTCCTGATCATCCTGGCGATGATGGCCCTGATCCGTGACCGCCGCGAGGCCCTCTTGGCCCTCGCGGCATTCGCGATCACGCAGTTGCTGGTCGTGGTCAGCTCATGGATGCTCTTTGCCGACATGCCGGTCGCCTGGGCCAGCTCCCGGACAACCGTCACGCACTACACGGTGTTTTCGGGCTATCTTGACCAGGGCATCATGAGCGCGGCGTTTGCCGCGGTGTGCTGGCATTTGAGGGGTCTGGTGCCCGGCCGCTTCGGTTCGCGAATCGCCATCGGGGTGGCGCTCATCTCCCTGGCGAACGTATTTTTTGTGATGGTCGGCCGCAGCGGCCAGCTGGTCGGCGTCGCATTGCTGTCCCTGGCCATCATGTGGCAGCTCCCCAAAAAATACCGTGTGCTCGTCGCCGTGCTGCCGTTTTTGCTGGTGGCAATCCTGTTTGCCGGCTCGCCTGCCGTGCGGGAGCGGCTGACCCTCGTCAAGACGGAGGTGCAGGCCTACTCGGCCAAAAACGATGCCACCAGCTCATCCGGTGTGCGGCTCGCGTTCTGGCGCCGGGCCGCCCAGGTGATTGCCCAACGGCCGCTGGCCGGCGCAGGCRTCGGAAGCTGGAGCACCGAGTACGACCGGCTGGAGCGGCAGGACAACCCCCAGCACAAGGCCATCAACCGCGGCAGCAACCCGCACCAGGAATACCTGCTATGGGGCTTGCAGCTTGGCATTCCCGGTTTGCTGCTCATCGCGGCCTTCATGCTCTCCGTGCTGCGTGACACATTGAGGATGGAAGCGCCCTATGCCCGGGCCGCGCAGTCTGCCTTGCTGGCACTGGCTGTGGCCTGCCTGTTCAATTCAACCCTCTACGACGGGCTGATCGGGGATTTCTTCTGCGTCCTGATCGGCTTGCTGCTGGCATTGGGTCTCAGCAAACCCGCCGCCCCGCCCACAGCCGAACCCGCAACGTGAGCTCATCCCCCGACACCTCCCCCGCCGCTGTCGCGGCAACCACGGCAAGGCCGAGCCTGTGGCGCCGCCTCGCGCGGGTCTGGCCTTATTTCAGCGGTTCGCGCACGGGTTGGGCGCTCGCTGTGGGCGCGACCATCGTCGCCTCGGCCACCGAGCCCTTTGTGCCGGCGCTACTCAAGCCCCTGCTGGACCGCGGCTTCCAGAAAGGCGCGCTGGACCTCTGGCTCGTGCCGGTGACCCTGATCCTGCTGTTCGCCGTGCGCGGCATCTCGGGCTTTGTGGCGCAATACGCCCTGGCCAAGGTCACCAACGAGGGCCTCCAATCCCTGCGCCGGGCCATGTTCGGCAAGCTGCTGAGTTCGCGCCTGTCGCTGTTCGCCGACCAGTCTTCCAGCGCCATTGCCAACACCGTGGTCTACGAGGTGTTCAACGGCTCGTCGATGATGATCAACGCGGTCATGAAACTGGCGCGGGACGTGCTCACCCTGGCGGCCCTGGTGGTCTACCTACTCTATCTCAACTGGAAGCTGATGCTGATCGTCTCCTTGCTGTTTCCGGCCGTCGCGCTGGTGATCCAGCTGCTGACGCGGCGCCTTTACCGCCTGACCCGTGAAAGCCAGGTCGCCACCGACAACCTGGCCTATGTCGTGGAAGAAAACGTGCTGGCCCACCGTGACGTGCGCCTGCACGGCGCGCAGGCCGGCCAGGCTTCGCGCTTTGAGGGACTGAGCAACACGCTGCGCCGGCTGTCCATCAAATCCACCGTCGCCTATGCCGGTATGAGCGCCATCACCCAGGTACTGGCCGCCATGGCCCTGTCGGCTGTGATCTCCATTGCGCTGCTGCAGGGCTCGGAAAACACCACCACGGTGGGCGGCTTTGTGGCCTTTGTGACGGCCATGCTGCTGCTGATCGCCCCCATCAAAAGCCTCTCCGACGGCGCCACGCCGATCACGCGCGGGCTGGCGGCGCTTGAGCGCGGCCTGGACCTGGTCGACCTGGTTGAGGATGAAAGCAGCGGCAGCTTCAGCACCGCCCGGGCGGCTGGGGACATCGAACTCACCGATGTCAGCGTGGCCTACAAACCCGACGCGCCGCCGGCGCTCGACAAGATCAGCCTCTCGATACGCGCCGGCGAAACCGTGGCGCTGGTTGGCTCTTCCGGCTCCGGCAAAACCACCCTGGCCAGCCTGCTGCCGCGCTTTGTGGACTACAGCACCGGCAGCATACGGCTGGACGGCACGGAACTGCGGGACTGGGACCTGGCATCCCTGCGCTCGCAGTTCGCCTTTGTGAGCCAGCACGTCGTGATGTTCAACAACAGCATGGCCTTTAACGTCGCGCTAGGCCAGATCTTTGACCGCGACAAGGTGGTGCGCTGCCTGGCCGCCGCCAACCTGGGCCAGCTGCTTGAGGAACTCCCGCAAGGCATAGACACCGTGCTCGGCCACAACGCCATGCAGCTGTCCGGCGGCCAGCGCCAGCGCCTGGCGATTGCCCGGGCGCTGTACAAGGATGCGCCGGTGCTCATCCTCGACGAAGCCACCTCGGCCCTGGACACGGAGTCGGAAAAAGCCGTGCAGGAGGCCATACAGCGGCTGGCCTCGGGCCGCACCTCGCTGATCATCGCCCACCGGCTGTCCACCATCCAGCACGCCGATCGCATCATCATGATGAACGCCGGCCGCATCGTCGAGCAAGGCAGCCATGCAGAGTTGCTTCAAAATAACGGCGCCTACGCCCACCTTTACCGCCTGGGCTTCCAGGGCGCAGCCTAGAAAGTCATTCCCCGATGCCAGTCTCCATCAGCGGCTTTACCTTTATTCGCAACGGCGTGGGCCTGGGCTTTCCGTTTGAGGCCTCGATACGCTCGCTGCTGCCCCTGGTCGATGAATTCGTCGTGGCCGTAGGCAAGGGCGAGGACGACACGCTGGAGCGCGTGAAAGCCATCAACGACCCGAAAATCCGCATCATCGAAACCCTGTGGAACGAGCGCATGGCCGACCGCGGCTTTGTCTATGCCCAGCAAAAAATGATCGCGCAGTATTCGTGCACCGGCGACTGGGCTTTTTACCTCGAAGGCGATGAACTCGTGCACGAGGCAGAGCTAGCGGCCATACGCGCCAGCGTCGAGCGCCACCACAACAACCCGGCCGTCGAGGCGCTGGTCTTTGACTACCTGCACTTTTACGGCTCGCCCGACTGGATCTCCATCAGCCCCGGCTGGTACCGCCGCGAATGCCGGCTGATCCGCAACACCATACGCAGCTATGCGCCCGACGGCCAGTACTGGCTGGTCACCACCCGGCACAAGCGCGGGCGCAACCCGCAGGCCGCGCTGGCCAATGCGCATATCTACCACTATGGCTGGATACGCCGCAATGAAGAAATGCAGAAGAAGCTGGACCAGGTCAGCAAGTACTGGGGTGAAGCCCGGGCCGCGCGGATCACCTACAGCCAGTTCGACCGCCGCGCCCTCGCCCCCTTCACCGGCACCCACCCCGAGGCGGTGAAGCAATGGCTGGCGACGGAAGCCGAGCCGGTGCTCAATATTGACCCGGCCTACAAACCCACGCCCAAGGAAAACAAGTACCACTTCATGCGCCAGGTAGAGACGCTGACGGGGCTGGATTTCAGCCGCAAGCACTTCAAGCTCGTGGCCTGAAGGGACGCAATTCAGGCTGGCGCGCTCTTTGCCGCAAGGGCTGAGAAGTACAACGCCTCCTGCTGCAAAGCGATTTCACGCCACTGGTAGCCTTGGGCAAACGCCGCGGCGCCGCGCGACAGCGTTTCCCGCAGCGTGGCCTGGCCGAGCAACTCCCCCAGCACCCGCGCCAGTTCACCCGCATCCCGGGGGGCATCCAACAGCAGCGCATTGGAACCCTGCGCCAGCAGCCCGGCGATACCACAGTACCGGGGCCCGCTGACCACCACCGGCAGGCCGTGGGCCATGGCCTCCAGGACCACCATCGCAAACGTATCTTCAAAGGTGGGGTGCACCAGCACATCGGCCGCCTCGTAGGCCGGGCCCACGTCCTTGAGCGCGCCCAGGAAAACCACGCGCGCGCCCAGCTGCAGCGTATCGGCAATCGCGCGGAATTCGGCGATATGCGCCGGGTTGCCCACCACCGCCAGCGCCACCTCGGCGGGCAGCTGGGCCAGGGCCCGCAGCAAGCCCTCCAGGCCTTTCTTGCGGTAATCGTTGCCGACAAACAGCAGGCAGATACCGTCTGCCGGCAAACCCAGCTCAGCCCTCGCCTCGCTTTTGCGGCTTGCACTGATGGGCAGCCGCGGCATCGTGATGCCCGGCGTGACCACCGACAGCGCGGGACGGCTGGCCGGGTAGGCGGCCTCCATGATGGGACGCAGGCTTTCGGAGGTCACCACCACCTGCCGGCCAGGGCGGGGCGCATAACGCGCGCGCTCCAGCCCCAGGTAAGCCAGCAGGCGCGGGCTGGTCACGACCTTGATCCAGCGCAGCACGCGGCGCACACCATGGCGCCCCTGGAACAGGCTGTGCTTGACCGGCAGCACGTGCACCGTCTGCACCTCGCCATGCCAGGTGTTTTCGTGGGAGTGCACGATGTCAAAGCCGCTTCGCGTCGCCCACCAGCTGGCCGTGGCAAACCACAGCTGGTTGACCCAGCGCGGCTTGCGCAGCGGGGCCGATACCTTGTGGTACGTCACGCCCGGCCACTGGTGGTCGATTTCCTGCGCAAAAACATGCACCTCATGCCGCGCTGAAAGCTGCTCGACCAGGGCGATGGAATAACGCTCCGCGCCGCCGCCGGTCGGCGAGAAAGTCCGGTTGAAGACGGCGATGCGGAGTCTTTGCGGCGCTGCGGCCGAAGGCGCGGGCTGGCTCATTTTTTCCGGCGGTCTTCGTAGGCCGTGGCGATCTTGAGCCAGAACACCGGCAAGGTGGTCGAGCGCAGCACCGGCACCCGCGGCAGTTGCAGCAGGTCCATGCCCTCGTGGCAGCGGCTGCGCTGGGTCGTGGTGGCGCTGGCAAAGCCCAGCGTCCGCGCCATTTCCACGTGGCTTGCCTCGAAATGGCCGTAGGGGTAGCAGAAATGTTCGACCGGCTGGCCCGTGACAGACTCCAGCCCGGTTTTGCCCAGCGTCATGTCTTCCACGCAGCCCGGCTCGTCGGTTTCAAGCAGGTTGATATGCCGGTGTGTGTGCGAGCCTATCTCCTGCCCGCCCGCTACCCATTGGCGGATCTCGCCCTCATCCATCAACGGCGTCTGCGGTATGCCGATGTGCTCGTCCCAGATGTTGGTTTTGCCCAGCAGACCGCTGACCGCATAACAGGTGGACGAAAAGCCTTGCTTCACCAGCGCCGGCAGGGCATGCGTGAGGTTGTTGCGGTAGCCGTCGTCAAAGGTGATGCCCACCACCTTGCCGCTGCGCTCGCCGCGCAAATAAGGCATCAGGCCGCCCATGGACAGGCCCGTGTAGCCCAGGCGCTTGAGCCAGGCCATTTGCCGCGCAAAAGCCGCAGGCGCCACATACAGCCCGCGAAACGGGCTGCTGCCCTTGGGCGGGGCCTCGGCGATCTGGTGGTAGACCAGGATGGGAATGGGTTGGCGGTTCAGGGTCGGCATGAAGGAAGAAACAATTCAGAGCAGGACGATGTCGTATTGCTCCTGCGCCATCGCGGCCTCGGCCTGCAGGGAAATCGGCTTGCGGATGAAATCGCTGAGGCTGGCCAGGTGCTGGCTTTCCTCGTCGAGAAAGAGTTCTATCACCTTGGGCGAGGCCACCACGCGGAATTCGCGCGGGTTGAACTGGCGTGCCTCGCGCAGGATCTCGCGCAGGATGTCGTAAGTCACGCTGCGCGCGGTCTTCACCACGCCCTTGCCCATGCAGGCGCTGCAAGGCTCGCAGAGCTGGTGGGCCAGCGATTCGCGGGTGCGCTTGCGCGTCATCTCCAGCAGGCCCAGCGCCGAGAAACCGTTGACCGTGGTCTTGATGCGGTCGCGCGCCAGCTGCTTCTGGAATTCGGCCAGCACCGCCTCGCGATGGTTTTCCTTGATCATGTCGATGAAGTCGACGATCACGATGCCGCCCAGGTTGCGCAGCCGCAATTGGCGCGCGATGGCTTGCGAGGCCTCCAGGTTGGTCTTGAAGATGGTGTCGTCGAAATTGCGCGCGCCGACAAAACCGCCGGTGTTCACGTCCACCGTGGTCAGCGCCTCGGTCTGGTCGATGATCAGGTAGCCGCCCGACTTGAGGTCCACGCGCCGGCCCAGGGCCTTGGCGATTTCCTCATCGATGTTGAAGAGGTCGAAGATGGGCCGTTCGCCGCCGTAGTGCTGCAGCTTTTGCACGGTGGCCGGCATGAACTCCGCGGCGAAGGTCTTGAGCTTTTCGAACTGCTCGCGCGAGTCGATACGAATCGTCTGCGTGCCCTCCACCACCAGGTCGCGCAGCACGCGCTGCAGCAGGTTGAGGTCCTGGTGCAGCACCGAGGCCGGCGGCAGGCGCAGTGACGCATCTTTGATGCGCGCCCAGGTCTTGCGCAAATAGGTAATGTCCTCGGCCAGTTCGTCATCGGTCGCGTCCTCGCCATTGGTGCGAAGGATGAAACCGCCGCCCATGTCCCCGGCGAGGGCCTGTACGCGCTGGCGCAGTTCCTCGCGCTGGCGGGGCGGGATTTTCTGTGAAACGCCGACGTGGTTGTCTTGCGGCAGGAACACCAGCAGGCGGCCGGCGATGCTGATCTGCGCCGTCAGGCGCGCGCCCTTGGTGCCTATCGGGTCCTTGAGCACCTGCACCATCACCGCCTGACCCTCAAAAAGCTGCTTTTCGATGGGTTGCGGCGAGGCCATGCCCGGCGTTGCCTGGGCATCCCCGTCGCCATGGCGGCTGCTGATGCTGCTCATGAGATCGGCCACGTGCAGAAATGCCGCGCGGTCCAGGCCGATGTCGATAAAGGCCGACTGCATGCCGGGCAGCACGCGCGCCACTTTCCCCAGGTACACATTGCCGACCAGGCCGCGCTCGAGCGTGCGTTCGACGTGGAGTTCCTGCACCGCGCCGTGCTCGACCACGGCCACCCGGGTTTCCTGGGGCGACCAGTTGATCAGGATGTCTTGCTGCATGTTTGTCCCGGAAAATGTGATGTGGAGGCTAAAGCCGGATGCCGGCGGCCTTCAGCAAAAGCGCCGTTTCCCTCAGCGGAAGCCCCATGATGCCACTGTAGCTGCCGTTGATGCGGCTGATATGCATCGCCACCCTGCCCTGCACCGCATACGCGCCGGCCTTGCCCATGGGCTCGCCGCTGGCGACGTAGTTGCGGATCTCGGCGGGCGTCAATTCGTCGAAACTGACCTTCGAGCTGCTCAGCGCCTCGAAACGGCGGCGCCCGGCCTGCACGGCCACGGCCGTCAGCACGCGGTGGGTGCCGCCCGACAGTTCACCCAGCATGCGGGCCGCATCCTCGGCGTCCTCGGGCTTGCCGTAAATCACGCGCCCCATGGCCACCGTGGTGTCCGAGCACAGAATGGGCGCCGGCGGCAGCTTGCGCCGCTTCATGCGGGCGACCGCCGCGTCCAGCTTGAGGCCGGTAACGCGCTGGACATAAGCCGTGGGCGCTTCGTTCTTCAGCACCGCTTCCAGCGATTCCGCGTCTTCATCGGCGTCCGGCAGCAGCAGTTCGTGGCGTACGCCGAGCTGCTCCAGCAATTGCCGCCGCCTCGGGCTTTGGGAGGCCAGGTAGATAAATGCAGACATAAACCAGGATTTATTCAGGTAACAAGGTATTCAAACCAGCAGGGGCCGCGGGACTGGCTTTGCCAGACCGCAGGCGCAGCGCCCCCTCGGGGGGGCAGCGCATTACACGAAGTCGAAGACGCAGTGAAAAGCGTGGGGGCTTATTACTCTCTGTGGTAGGGATGGTTGATCGTGATGCTCCAGGCCCGGTAAAGCTGCTCAATCAGCAGCACGCGCACCATGGCGTGGGGCAAGGTCAGGTCAGAAAGGCGCAGCCGCTCGTGCGCGGCCTGCTTGAAGCCGGCGTCCAGTCCGTCGGGCCCGCCTATCACGATGGCGACGTCGTCGCCGGACAGTTGCCAGGCCTTGAGCCTTTCGGCCAGGGCCACGGTGGTAACAGCCGTGCCGCGTTCATCGAGCGCCACGACACGCGTGCCGCGCGCGATGCTGGCCTCTATGCGGCCGCGCTCAGCGGTCAGCAGGTTGTCCAGGGTCTTGGAGGCGCGCGGCTCGGTCTTGACGGCCTTGAGCTCGACCTTGATTTCAGGCGGAAAGCGTTTGGCGTAGTCCTCGTAAGCCGTCTGGGCCCAGTCGGGCACTTTCTGGCCGACGGCTACGATCGTCAGCCTCATTTGCTCCGGGAAGCGGTTTTCCTGGCGGCGGGTTTCTTGGCCGCGGTCTTGGCGGCTGTTTTAACCGCCGTTTTGCGGGCCGCGACCTTTTTGGGTGCGGGCACCTTGATGATGGGGGTCTTCACCGCAGGCTTGGTTGCCGACTTGCCAGTCGCGGTCTTGGCACCGGCGCGCGCCGGCTTGGCGGCAGGCTCAGCCGCCGTCGCGGTTGCATTGCGCTTGGCGGTCCAGTCATGAGTCTTGCCGACACGGCCTGCATAGCTGGAGTCAGCGGTTTTGGCGGGTGCCTTGGCGGGTGCTTTTGCCGCAGACTTGGCAGCGGTCTTGGCGCCCGGCTTGGCTGCAGTTTTTGCACCGGCGCGGGAGGCCTTGGGTTTGGCCTCAGGCTCAACATCAGCCCTGGATGCTTTCACCAGCGGCGCGGGCGCACCCAGCTTGAGCTTGATGGGCTTGTCACCCCAGATTTCTTCGAGGTGGTAGTACTGGCGTATGGCCGGCTGCATGATGTGCGCCACGGCCGCGCCGCAGTCGACGATGATCCACTCGCCGTTGTCCTCGCCCTCGATGCGCGGCTTGGCAAAGCCGGCGTCGCGCACCGCATCGCGCACGCTGGCAGCCAGCGCCTTCGTCTGGCGGTTGGAGCTGCCCGACGCCACGATCACGCGCTCAAACAGCGAGGTGATGTGCTCGGTGTCAAACACCTGGATATCCTGCGCCTTGACGTCCTCCAGGCCATCGATGATGGCGCGCTGCAATTTCTGCACATCCTTTTTGTCGGCGGCGGCGGAGGTTTTGGCGGTGGTGGAAGTCATGCAGTGTGGTGCTTCGATAAGGTGAGAAATTAATGGGACCGGTACAGCTGGTGCTGTGAAATATAACGCGCAACGGCTTCAGGGACCAACCGGGTGATTTCGCCTGCCGTCGCCGCGCCCGAGGCCGTCAGCTGGCGGATCTGGGTGGCGCTCACGGGCATCAAGGGAAGGTCGAGCACGGTAAACCGGTCGCTGCGCTCTTCATATGCCTCAAATTGAGGTTCGGCCGGCATGGATTGTGCACGGCCAGCTATACAAATTATAGCAATACCCAGAATGTCCTGCCAGCGGTGCCATTGCCGGAAGGCGGTGAACTGGTCGGCGCCTATAAACAGGTAGATCCGGGCCCCTGGGTTCTCGGCCTGCAGCGCCAGCAATGTGTCTATGGTGAAGCTAGGCCCGGGGCGCTGCACCTCGCGCTCATCCACCCGCACGTGGGGGATGGATTCAAACGCCAATCTGGCCATGGCCAGGCGGTGCGCCGGTGCGCTCAGGGCCTGCGACTTGTGCCAGGCATGGCCGGTGGGCACCACATACAGCGTATCCAGGCCGAACTGCGCGATCGCCGCGCCGGCCAGGGCCACGTGGGCGTTGTGCGGCGGATCAAAAGCGCCGCCGAACACGCCTATGCGCCGGACCGGCGGAATCGGCGATGTACTCAAACCCAGTCCCGCCGAGGCAAAAATTCGGTGTAAAGCCGCTCTTCGGCGCTGCCCGGCTCTACGCCACGCTGATAGGACCAGCTCGCCAGCGGCGGCATGGACATCAAAATGGACTCGGTGCGCCCGCCCGACTGCAGGCCGAAATGCGTCCCGCGGTCCCAGACCAGGTTGAACTCCACATAGCGGCCGCGCCGGTAAAGCTGGAATTCACGCTCACGCTCGCCGTAGGCCGTGTCCTTGCGCCGCTCCACGATGGGAAGGTAGGCCTTCAAAAAGGCATCAGCCACACCCTGCATCAGGGCAAAGCTGCGGTCGGGGCCCAGTTCCTGGAAGTCATCAAAAAACACGCCGCCTATGCCGCGCTGCTCCTGCCGGTGCTTGAGGTAGAAGTATTCGTCGCACCACTGCTTGAAGCGCGGGTATTTGTCCTCGCCGAAAGGCGCCAGCGCATCCTTGCAGGTCTGGTGGAAATGCACCGCGTCCTCTTCAAAACCGTAATACGGCGTCAGGTCCATGCCGCCGCCAAACCAGCATACCGGCGCATCAGGGCTGGAAGGCGGCGTCGCGGCCAGCATGCGCACGTTCATGTGCACCGTCGGCACATAAGGATTGCGCGGGTGGAACACCAGCGAAACGCCCAGGGCCTCAAAGGGCGCGCCGGCCAGCTCGGGCCTGTGCTGCGTCGCCGAGGGCGGCAATTTTGGCCCGCGCACATGCGAAAACCCACAGCCGGCACGCTCGAACACCCGGCCCTGTTCCAGGATCATGGTCAGGCCGCTGCCCTGCAGCGTCTCGCCCGGCTCCTTCTGCCAGCGGTCGGCCACAAAGGCCTGGCCGTCGATGGCAGAAATCGCCCCAGTGATGCGTTGCTGCAGCCCCAGCAGAAAGTCTCGAACGCTTGAAATATCGGTCATGCTGATGTTTTATCCGGATTCACAATGGTATCGGCTCGCGGCCCGCCCGCAGGGAGAAGTTGTACCGGCGCGGCGCCGCCGGGCACCATACCTTTGCAGCCTTCAAACGCGGCCGCAATACGCGCCATGTCCTGCGCCTCCTGCCCGCTCAGACGGACAAACTCCCGCAGCACCAGGCGCTTGTGCGCGTAATCGAGCGCCGCCAGTCCCACGGGCACGTCCGCCTCCAGCGCCACACGGTAAAAGCCGCTGCGCCAGCCCGGCGTGTAGCGGCGCGTGCCTTCGGGCGAGAGTGCCAACCAAAAGTACTCCCCGCGCGCTTTTTTTTCACGGATCAGGGACACCATCTGGGCAACGGCGCCATTGGGCGCCTTGCGATTGACCGGCACCCCGCCCAGCCAACGCAGCCAGGCGCCGAAAACAGGGACGCGAAACAGCGAATCCTTGCCCCAGAACTGCACGGGAACGCCGAGCGCCCATTTGAGCAATACGCCCACCACAAAATCCCAATTGGAGGTGTGCGGGTAGACCAGCAACACGCCCTGCAGCGCGGGCATGCCTTCAAAGTCCGCGCGCCAGCCGGCGCAGCGCAACACGGCCTGCGCCACCCGGCTTCCCCGGAACTGCACCGGGTGCGGAAGCTGGAAACCGGCGCTCATGCCTCGGTCAGGATTTCAGCGCGCGCCAGCCAATGTCCTTGCGGTACTGCGCGCCGTCAAAGCGCAGGCCCTGCGCGACTTCATACGCGCGCTGCTGCGCGGCCTTTACCGTGCTGCCAAGGGCCGTCACGCAGAGCACGCGGCCGCCCGCGGTCAGCGTCTTGTCGCCGTCCTTGCGCGTGCCGGCGTGGAACACCATGGCATCCTCGGGCGCGTCGCCCGGTTTGACCAGGCCTTCGATCGCGTCGCCCTTACGCGGGTTCAGCGGATAGCCATGCGCAGCCATCACCACGCCCAGCGCCGGGCGCCGGTCCCAGTCGAGCTCGATCTGGTCCAGCGCGCCTGAGGTCGCCGCCATCATCACGTCGAAGAGGTCGGTCTTGAGCCGCATCATGATGGGCTGCGTTTCCGGGTCGCCCATGCGGCAGTTGAATTCCAGGGTCTTGGGCTTGCCTTCGGCGTCGATCATCAGGCCGGCATACAGAAAGCCGGTGAAAGGAATGCCGTCTTTTTCCATGCCCTTGATGGTCGGCAGGATGATCTCGCGCATGGCGCGGGCGTGCACCTCGGGCGTGACCACCGGCGCCGGCGAGTACGCACCCATGCCGCCGGTATTGGGGCCTTCGTCGCCGTCCAGCAGGCGCTTGTGGTCCTGGCTGGTGGCCATGGCCGCCACGTTCTTGCCGTCGCACATCACGATGAAGCTGGCTTCCTCGCCCTGCAGGAATTCCTCGATGACGACGCGCGCGCCGCCTTCGTTGTGCGTGACGCCCAGTGGGTTGAAGTCCGGGTTCGGCGCCAGCATGAACTCGATGGCTTCATGCGCCTCGTGCAGCGTCATCGCCACCACCACGCCCTTGCCGGCCGCCAGGCCGTCGGCCTTGACGACGATGGGCGCGCCTTTTTCATCCACATAGGCGTGCGCCGCGGCCGCATCGGTAAAGGTTTCATATTCGGCCGTGGGAATGCCGTGGCGCTTCATGAAGGCCTTGGAAAAGGCTTTCGAGCTTTCGAGCTGCGCGGCGGCCTTGGTCGGACCGAAGACCCGCAGGCCGTGCGCGCGGAATTCATCCACCACGCCGGCCGCCAGCGGTTGCTCGGGGCCGACCACGGTCAGCGCGATTTTTTCGGCCGCGGCCCATTCGCGCAGCGCCTTCACGTCGGTGATTGCGATGTTTTCCAGCCGCGAATCGAGCGCGGTGCCGCCATTGCCGGGCGCGACATACACCGCCTGGACTTTCGGGGACTGCGCCAGTTTCCAGGCCAGCGCGTGCTCACGGCCGCCGCCGCCAATAACAAGAACTTTCACGGGGGGTTCAATCTAAAAAACAGCAAATAGCTGAGGTACACAACAAGAATAAATACGATGCCGAAAATGACCTTGGCGGCCACCCTGGCGCGCCGCTGGATGTCCAGCGCCTGGTCGTTGACTTTGCCGGCTTTCACGATGTTGGCGCGGGTTTCGTCGACCAGCGACTGCTGCATGGCCAGCGACTCCTTCTGCAGCGCGATCGCCTCGCTGCGCAGGCGGTTGCCTTCTTGCAGCAGGGTTTCGATGCGGGCCAGCCGTTCGGAATCGTCCATCATCGCACTCCTGGCAATCAGTTTTCGAGGGCCGCGTTGTGGAACACGTCCTGGGTGTCGTCCAGGTCTTCCAACACGTCCAGCAGTTTTTGCATCTTGCGGGCATCCTCGCCGGCAAGCTCTATGGTGTTGTCGGCGCGCATGGTGACTTCGGCCACTTCGGGCTTGAGGCCGGCGGCCTCCAGCGCGTTGCGAACGGCCTCAAAACCGGTATAGGGCGTCAGCACCTCGATGGCGCCGTCCTCATGCGTGATCACGTCGTCGGCGCCGGTTTCCAGCGCCACTTCCATGATCTTGTCCTCACTGGCACCGGGCGCAAAAATCAGCTGGCCGCAGTGCTTGAACTGGAAGGCCACCGAGCCCTCGGTGCCCATGTTGCCGCCGTGCTTGGAGAATGCGTGGCGCACTTCGGCCACGGTGCGCACCTTGTTGTCGGTCATGCAGTCGACGATGATGGCCGCGCCGCCTATGCCGTAGCCTTCGTAACGCACCTCTTCATACTGCACGCCTTCCAGGCTGCCGGTGGCCTTGGCGATGCCGTATTTGACGTTTTCATTGGGCATGTTGGCCGCTTTGGCCTTGTCCACCGCCAGGCGCAGCCGCGGGTTGGTGCCCAGGTCGCCGCCTCCCATGCGGGCCGCCACCATGATTTCGCGCATCACGCGCGTCCAGATGCGTTGGCGCTTTTCGTCCTGCCGGCCCTTGCGGTGTTGAATATTCGCCCATTTACTATGACCAGCCACGACAGAAACCCTTTATTCAGCGATTAATTGATTTAATCTACAAACCGCATTTTACTTTTTCACCCACCGTACACCCCCATGGCCGAAACCACCGCCCTCCCCCTGCTCATCGCCCGCAATGCCGACACCCAGTGCGAGCTGCTGCCCGGCCTGGCGAATCGCCACGGCCTGATCACCGGCGCCACCGGCACCGGCAAGACCGTCACGCTGCAGACCCTGGCCGAGAATTTCTCCAAAATCGGCGTGCCGGTCTTCATGGCCGACGTCAAGGGCGACCTGACCGGCATCAGCCAGGCCGGCAGCATAGGCGCCAAGATGGCCGGCATCCTCAAGGAGCGGGGCATAGACATCCCCGAATCCCTGGCCTGCCCGGCCACGCTGTGGGACGTTTTCGGCGAACAGGGCCACCCGGTGCGCGCCACCGTCTCCGACATGGGCCCCCTGTTGCTGGGCCGCATGCTCAACCTCAACGAAACCCAGGCCGGAGTGCTCAACCTGGTGTTCAAGATCGCCGACGACAACGGCATGCTGCTGCTGGACCTCAAGGACCTGCGCGCCATGCTGCAATACGTGGGCGACAACGCCAGCGAGTTCACCACCCAATACGGCAACGTCAGCGCCGCCAGCGTGGGCGCCATCCAGCGCGGCCTGCTGCAGGTCGAAAGCCAGGGCGGTGACAAGTTCTTCGGCGAGCCCATGCTCAACATCAGCGACTTCATGCAGACAGTGGACGGCAAGGGTGTCATCAACATCCTGGCCGCCGACAAGCTCATGAACTCGCCGCGCCTCTACGCCACCTTCCTGCTGTGGATGCTCTCCGAGCTGTTCGAGCAGTTGCCCGAAATCGGCGACCCCGAAAAACCCAAACTCGTTTTCTTCTTCGACGAGGCGCATTTGCTGTTCAACGAAGCGCCCAAGGTGCTGGTCGAGCGCATTGAGCTTGTGGTGCGCCTGGTGCGCTCCAAGGGTGTCGGCGTCTATTTTGTGACGCAAAACCCGCTCGACATCCCCGACTCGGTGCTGGCCCAGCTGGGCAACCGCGTGCAACATGCGCTGCGCGCCTTCACGCCGCGCGACCAGAAGGCCGTCAAGGCCACCGCGCAGACCATGCGGCAAAAGCCCGGCCTGGACATCGAGACCGCCATCACCGAGCTGGCCGTCGGCGAAGCGCTGGTCAGCCTGCTCGACGCCAAGGGCCGGCCCGGCGTCACTGAACGCGCTTATGTGCTGCCGCCCGGCAGCCAGATCGGCCCCATCACGCCGCAGCAGCGCCAGGCCCTACTGCAGGGCTCGCTGGTCGCGGGTGTCTATGAAAAAGCCGTTGACCGCGAATCGGCCTACGAAAAAATCAAGGGACGCGCCGAAGTGGCCGCCGCCGAAGCGGGCAAGGCGCCCCAGGGCGGTGCGGCCGGCACCAGCGACTCGGGCGGCATCATGGGCGGGCTCAACGACGTGCTCTTCGGCACCACCGGCCCGCGCGGCGGCAAACATGACGGCCTGGCACAAAGCATGGCCAAGTCCGCCGTGCGCACCATGGGCTCGGCCGTGGGCCGCGAGATCATCCGCGGCGTGCTGGGCAGTATCTTCGGCGGCAAGAAACGCTGAGGCGAACTCTCTTTCCTCCTCCCTCTTTCTCCCTTTCCCTTTCCCTTTCTTGCTCCCTCTCCCTTTGGGAGAGGGCGGGGGTGAGGGCCAACGGCCTGTAAACACGCCGCGAGGTTCGGCAGGCCCCATGCCCTCATCCCAACCTTCTCCCAAAGGGAGAAGGAGCAATACAGCTGTCGCAAATTGGCGACCCGGCGCAAGCCGGGCTTGTCAAGCCTGACACGCATCGCTACATTGGTTTTTTTGAAGGATACGCAATGCCTGCTGAAGTTGCCGCCCCATCGTCCGGCTCGCCTTCCGGTTCTCCGCCCACCGCTTCCAGCCCCACCCCGGCTTCCCACATCCGGCTGACCTCCCACGCAGGCGGCTTCGGCGCGCTGCCCATCCACTGGGGCGCGGCCACACCGGCCGAGCGCGGACCGGTGGTCGGCACCACCACCAAGCGCAGCCACCGCAACGTCATCGGCACGCACAGCGGCTCCTACAGCGTTTACCGCGCGCTCGCCGTCGCCTCGGGCGCGCTGTCGGCCAAACACAAGGCCGACCTCACCAACACCTCACCCACCGACATCATCGGGCCCTACCCGCAGTGGAGCGAACCCGGCCGCATCGCCGCCATGGACCCCTGGGGCGCCACGGTGGCCGACGTCTTTTCAGCCGAGCTGGCCGCGGGCTACGACATACGCCCCACCATCGCGGTGACGCAAGCCCACGTGATCCTGCCAGAGGTGATAGAAGCCCTGCAGTCCGGCCGCCTGAAGGCCGACGGCAAATACCTCACGGCCGGCGGCGCGGCCGTGGTCACCAAGGTCGCGGTCGAGCCGGTCTGGTACCTGCCCGAAGTCGCCCGACGCTTCGGCTGCAGCGAAACCGATCTGCGCCGCGTGCTGTTCGAGGAAACCGGCGGCATGTACCCCGAACTCGTCACGCGCAGCGACCTGGAGGTGTTCCTGCCTCCCATTGGCGGCCTCACCGCCTATATCTTCGGCAAGCCGCGCGACCTGGCCAACCCCGAGATCGAACTCACCGCCCGCGTGCACGACGAGTGCAACGGCTCGGACGTTTTCGGCTCCGACATCTGCACCTGCCGCCCCTACCTCACGCATGCCATCGAGGAATGCATACAGGGTGCGCAGCGCGGCGGCGTGGGCCTGGTGTCCTATTTCCGCAAGGAAGGCCGGGCGCTGGGCGAAGTCACCAAGTTCCTGGTCTACAACGCCCGCAAGCGCCAGGTCGGCGGCGACACCGCCGACCAGTACTTCGCCCGCACCGAATGTGTGGCCGGCGTGCAGGACATGCGCTTTCAGGAGTTGATGCCCGACGTGCTGAGCTGGCTGGGCATACGCAAAATCCACCGGCTGGTCTCCATGAGCAACATGAAATACGACGCCATCACGCGCGCCGGCATCGAAGTCGTGGAGCGCGTCAACATCCCGGACCACATGATCCCCGCCGACGCCCAGGTCGAGATGGACGCCAAGATGGCCGCCGGCTATTTCACGCCCGGCGCCGTGCCCGATGCCGAGGAACTCAAAAAAGCCAAGGGCCGGGGGCTGGATGCCTGAAAGCACTATCCCTCCCGTCAATCCGGCCTTCACCATTGCCGGCAACCTGCGCGGCATAGGCGCGGCCGCCGAACTGCGCTCCACCGCGACCATACGCACGCGCGCACGCGCCCTGCTCGAACGCGCGCGCCGCGGCGAATCGGCCTGGTTCAGCGTCAACGATGGAGCCATGGCTACCGCCGCCGCCCTGGTGGCCGAAATCACGCGTGCCCGCTACCCAACCCTGGAGATTCCCTACCACTCGCGCTGGCGGCATTTCGAGGCCGGCGGCATCGACCGCCCGGCCTTGCTCAATGAAGCCTTGGCGTCGGCCACTGCCGCCGGGCGCGCCCGCGCGCAGATCGACCTGGCCCTGGTCAGCGTACTGCTGGATGCCGGCGCCGGCTCGCAGTGGCGCTACCTCGAAGCCCCCCAGGGCGACCGGCCCGGTTGCGAGTACAGCCGCTCCGAAGGCCTGGGTGTTGCCAGCTTTCATGCCTTCATGTCCGGCATGTTTTCCAGCGATCCGCAGTACCCGCTGCAGGCCGATGCCGCGGGCCTCAAGGCGGTTACCGCCGAACAGCTCGCCACCGCCTTCCAGGTCAATGATGGAAACCCGCTGGTAGGCCTGGAAGGCCGCGCCGCGCTGCTGCGCCGCCTGGGCCAGGCCCTGCAGGACCAGCCCGCGCTTTTCGGCCCACGCGGCCGGCCGGGTCACTTGTTTGAAGTGCTGGTGCTGCCGGGCAAAAACACCGTCGAGGCGCATGAGCTGCTGTCCATCCTGCTGACCGGCCTGTCCTCCATCTGGCCTGCGCAGAATCTGCTCGGGAGCATTGCGCTGGGCGACTGCTGGCGGCACCCCGCGGCTGGCGAAGGCGAACCCGGGCCCAGCCAGGGCTGGATGCCTTTCCACAAGCTCTCGCAGTGGCTCACCTATTCGCTGCTCGAGCCTTTTGAATGGGCCGGCGTGCAGGTCAACGGCCTGGACGCGCTGACCGGCCTGCCCGAGTACCGCAACGGTGGCCTGTTCCTGGACGCCGGGGTGCTGCTGTTCAAGGACCCGGCACAGGCCCAGCGCCTGCACCAGGCTGGTGACGAACTCATCGTGGAATGGCGCGCGCTGACCGTGGCCCTGCTCGACGAGCTCGCACCGCTGGTGCGCGAGCAGTTAGGATTGACCGCCGAACAGATGCCACTGGCCCGCGTGCTGGAGGGCGGCACCTGGGCCGCAGGGCGCGCACTGGCACAGCAATTGCATCAAGGATTGCCGCCCCTGAACATCGAAAGCGACGGCACGGTTTTCTGATTTTTTTCGAGAACCTGCCGGGACCCGCGAGACAAGATCAACAAAGACGAGATCAAAGAGGCACACACGCACATGACCAATCGCAGCGACAAAGTCCACCTGGTGGACCACCCCCTGGTGCAGCACAAGCTCACCCTGATGCGCCGCAAGGACGCCTCCACCAATACCTTCCGCACCCTGCTCAACGAGCTCAGCATGCTGATGGCCTATGAGGTCACACGCGACATGCCCATGCAGGAGATCGAGATCGAGACCCCGCTCGAAAAAACTACCTCCCGGGTCATAGACGGCAAGAAGCTGGTGTTTGTCTCCATCCTGCGCGCCGGCAACGGCATCCTCGAAGGCATGCTCAGCGTGGTGCCCGGCGCGCGCGTGGGCCACGTCGGCCTGTACCGCGACCCCAAGACGCTGACAGCCGTCGAGTACTACTTCAAGATGCCGCATGACATGGAGGAGCGCGACATCGTCGTCGTCGACCCCATGCTGGCCACCGGCAACTCGGCCATTGCGGCCGTCGAACGGCTCAAGGAACTCAATCCCAAATCCATCAAGTTTGTCTGCCTGCTGACCTGCCCCGAGGGCATCAAGGCGCTGCAGACCGCGCACCCCGACGTGCCCATCTATACCGCCGCCATTGACCGCGAGCTCAACAGCCATGGCTACATCCTTCCCGGTTTGGGCGACGCAGGCGACAGAATCTTTGGTACCAAGTAAATGAACACCCCTGTCGGACGCTCACTGCGTGTAGCGCCTTCTCCCCTTGCAGGGGACGGCGCCTGCGGCCCCTGCTTGAAAAAGCAGGAACCGACGATCTTTTGATTTCTTGCCGCTGTTTTTTCTGAACCCACCAACCCGGAGAGTCCCATGTTTCAAGCTGCCCGTTTCAAGCGCCGCCAACTCGTCCTGCTCGCCACCGCGGCCGCCATCGCCCTGCCCGGCCTGGCATTCGCCCAGGCCAAGACCAAGGTTGCCGCGCTCTACACCGTGCCGTTTGAACAGCAATGGGTCAGCCGCCTGCACAAGGCGCTCAAAGCCGCCGAGGCGCGCGGCGAGATTGAATACAAGGCCACCGAGAACGTCTCCAACGCCGACTACGAGCGCGTGATGCGCGAATACGCCACGGCCGGCAACACGCTGATCGTCGGCGAGGCCTTTGCCGTCGAGGCCGCCGCGCGCAAGGTTGCCAAGGACTTCCCCAAGGTCTCTTTCCTGATGGGCTCGTCGGGCAAGCCGCAGGCGCCCAACTTCTCGGTGTTCGACAACTACATCCAGGAGCCGGCCTACCTGACGGGCATGATTGCCGGCGGCGTGACCAAGACCAACAAGATAGGCATGGTGGGCGGCTTCCCGATTCCCGAGGTCAACCGCCTGATGAACGCCTTTATGGCCGGCGCGAAGGAAACCAATCCCAAGGTCGAGTTCAGCGTGAGTTTTATCAACAGCTGGTTTGACCCGCCCAAGGCCAAGGAAGCCGCCTTCGCCATGATCGACAAGGGCGCCGACGTGATGTACGCCGAGCGCTTTGGTGTCAGCGACGCGGCCAAGGAAAAAGGCAAGCTGGCCATCGGCAATGTCATCAACACCCAGGACAAATACCCCGACACCGTGGTCGCCTCGGCGCTGTGGAACATGGAGCCCAGCATTGACCGCGCCATCAAGCTCGTCAAGGAAGGCAAGTTCACGGCCGAGGACTACGGCCCTTACTCCATGATGAAGCACAAGGGCTCTGAACTCGCGCCGCTGGGCACTTTCGAGAAGAAGGTCCCCGCCGACATCGTTGCCAAGGTCAAGGCCAAGGAAAAAGACATCCTCGGCGGCAAATACACCGTCAAGGTCGACGACAGCCAGCCCAAGTCCACCGCCAAATAAACCCTGAGCCCGGAGCCGCCGTATGCATTTCCTTTCTGGCTTGCGGCGCGTGCTCTCCTCCCGGCTGGCGGCTTTTGCCGCCGCCGGGCTGCTGGCGCTCAGCCTGGCCGGCTGCGCCACCGCGCCGGCCACCGGCACGCCGGTGCGGCTCGATGAGACCCCGCGCATCGCGGTGATCTCGGCCTTCGAGCCTGAACTCACCTTGCTGCTGCGGCAGCTGCAAACCCCGGCGCGGCACCGCATCAACGGCGTTGAATTCAGCACCGGCACGCTGCAGGGCAAGCCGGTCGTGCTGTTTCTCTCGGGCATCAGCATGGTCAACGCGTCCATGAACACCCAACTGGTGCTGGACCGTTTCAATATCCAGAGCATCATCTTCAGCGGCATCGCCGGCGGCGTAGACCCCAGCCTGCACATAGGCGATGTCAGCGTGCCGACCCAGTGGGGCCAGTACCTCGAAGTGCTGATGGCCCGCGAAACAGCGCCCGGCCGCTACACCATCCCGCCGCGCATGGAGGCCCAGACCCTGGCGCCCTTCGGCATGCTGCACCCCCGCCCCGTCGAAACCCGCACGGCCGCCAGCCCGGCGCCGGTGCGCAAGTTCTGGTTTGAGGTCGATGCCAGGATGCTGGAAACGGCGCGCAGCCTGGGGCCCATCGCGCTGGAATCCTGCAATGCCGGCGTCTGCCTCACGCACAAGCCACAGCTGCTGGTCGGCGGCAATGGTGTCTCCGGCCAAGCCTTTGTCGACAACGCCGCCTTCCGCGAATACGCTTTCAAGACCTTTGGGGCCAATGTGCTGGACATGGAAACCGCCGCCGTCGGCATGGTGGCCTACAGCAACAACGTGCCCTATATCGCCTTCCGCTCCCTCAGCGACCTGGCCGGCGGCGGCGAGGGCGCGAATGAGATGGTGACCTTTATGAATATCGCGGCGGACAATTCCGCCAAGGTTTTGCTGGCATTTCTCGCGGCTTGGAAATAGCATGCCCGAACTCGCCGGGATAGACCACATCTACATTGCCGTGAGCGACATGGCAGCGTCGGAAGCGTTCTACGACAAACTCATGCTGACGGTGCTCAGCTGCCGCAAAAACACTTTCACGATTGGCGGGGACCCGCACATCCAGTATTTCAACCGCTACTTCGGTTATGTCCTGCGGCCGGCCCGCTCCCAAGCCGCGCACGACCCCTACTCGCCCGGCCTTCACCACTTTTGCCTGCGCGTGGGCACCATCGAAGATGTGGTCGAATGTGCGCGGCTGTTACAGGCCTCAGGCATCAACGCCAGCGAGCCGCACCAGCACGACGAATACGCACCGGACTACTGGGCGACCTTCTTCAGCGACCCCGATGGCCTTCGTCTGGAAATCACCAACTACCGCCAGGAGCGGCGTGACCGGCATGATCACTGGACATCCCTCGGCTGAGAACACACAGCCGCCGGTGCTGCGCCTTGCCAACATCACCAAACGCTTCGGCCCGCTACTCGCCAATGACGCAATTTCGCTGGACTTGCAAGCCGGTGAAATCCTCGCGCTGCTGGGCGAGAACGGCGCGGGCAAGTCCACGCTGGTGTCCATCCTGTTCGGCCACTACACGGCCGACGAAGGCAGCATAGAAATCTTCGGCAAACCGCTGCCGCCCGGCAACCCACGCGCGGCGCTCGAGGCCGGCATCGGCATGGTGCACCAGCACTTCACGCTGGCCGACAACCTCAGCGTGCTCGACAACGTGATGATGGGCAGCGAGCCGCTGTGGCAGCTGTTCTCGCGCCGCGGCGCCGCGCGCGCCAGGTTGCTGGCGGTGGCGCAGCGCTTCGGCCTGCCGGTCGCGCCCGAGGCCAAGGTCGGCAGTCTCTCGGTCGGCGAACGCCAGCGCGTGGAAATCCTCAAGGCGCTGTACCGCGGCGCGCGCATCCTGATCCTTGACGAGCCCACGGCCGTGCTGACGCCGCAGGAAAGCGAGGCGCTGTTCGACACCCTGAGCCAGATGGTGGCCCAGGGCCTATCCATCATTTTTATCAGCCACAAGCTGGCCGAGGTGCTGCGCGTCTCGCAGCGCGTAGCCGTGCTGCGCGCCGGCAAGCTGGTCGCGCAAGCGCCGGCCGCCGGCACCAGCCAGGCGCAGCTTGCGCAATGGATGGTGGGCCATGCCGTCGCGGCCGCCCAGCGCCGGCCCGCGCCGGCCACGGGCGCGGCGGTCTGCACGCTGGACGCGGTCAGCACGGCCGACGCCGGACGCGACCGGCTGGACGGCGTTTCGCTGCAACTCAAGGCCGGCGAAATCGTCGCGATTGCCGGTGTCTCGGGCAACGGCCAGCTCGCGCTGGCCGAACTGCTGTGCGGCATGCGCCAGGCCAGCCAGGGCACGGTCAGCCTGCAGGGCCAGCCCATGAAGGCTTCACCCGCCTGGCTGGTTTCGCAAGGCGTGGCGCGCATCCCCGAAGACCGGCATGGCGTGGGTGTGGTCGGCGACCTCTGCGTCTGGGAAAACGCCGTGTCCGAGCGCCTGCGCAGCCCGGCGTTTTCCAAGGCGCTGTGGGTCAAACGCCAGGCCGCGCAAGCGCATGCGGCGCGCATTGTGCGCGAGTTTGACGTGCGCGGCGGCGGGCCGCAGACGGCAGCCAGGTCGCTGTCGGGCGGCAATATGCAAAAGCTGATCCTGGGCCGGGCCCTGGTCGCCCCTTCCAGCGAAGGCGCAGCGCAGCCACCCCAACTCATCATTGCCCACCAGCCGACCTGGGGCCTGGACATAGGCGCGGTCGCTTATGTGCAGCAGCAGTTGATCGCCGCGCGCGATGCCGGCGCGGCCGTGCTCGTGATTTCCGACGACCTGGACGAGGTCATCGCGCTGGGCGACCGTGTGGCGGTCATGCATGCGGGCCGGCTCACCGAGGCCTTGCCGGGTGAGGCCTGGACGCGTGAGGCGATTGGGCTGGCGATGGCGGGCGCCGCTTCGGCTCAAGCCGGCCCTTCGACAGGCTCAGGGCGAACGGTGGGAGGAAATTCGCCATGAGGCTGGAAAAACGCACCGAGACCTCCAAGCTCGCCCTGCTGCTGGCCCCCATCGCCGCGATCGCCTTTACCCTGCTGGTCAGCGCGCTGCTGGTGCTGTGGGCCGGCGCGCCGCTGGGGCAGACCTACAGCCTGCTGTTCAAGGGCGGCTTTGGGTCGGTCTTTGCGCTCAGCGAAACCCTGACCCGGGCCATCCCTCTGATCCTGACCGGCCTGGCCGCCACCGTGGCCTTCAAGGCGCGGCTCTTCAACATAGGCGCCGAGGGCCAGCTTTATGCCGGCGCGCTGGCCGCCGTGGCCGTGGGCGGCCTGCATGGCGGGACCGGCTTTGAGCTGCCGGTGTGGCTGCTGTTCGGCCTCATGATGCTGGCCGCCGCGCTGGCCGGTGCCTTGCTGCTGCTGGGGCCCGCGCTGCTCAAGGCGCGGCTGGGCGTTGACGAGGTGGTCACCACCCTGCTGCTCAATTTTGTGATGCTGCTGTTTGTCTCGGCCATGCTGGACGGCCCCATGAAGGACCCGACGGCCATGGGCTGGCCGCAAAGCGTGGCGCTGATGGGCGAGCTGGAGCTGTCCAAGCTGATTGAGCAGACGCGCATACACACCGGCCTCTTCTGGGCCTGCGGCCTGGCCGTGGCGCTGTGGGCCCTGCTCAAATACACCGTTCTGGGTTTTGACATACGCGCCATGGGCGCCAACACCCGGGCCGCCGCCTTTGCCGGCGTGCCCGTCACGCGCACCGTGGTGCTGGTGGCCCTGCTGTCGGGCGCGCTCGCGGGCCTGGCCGGCGCCATCGAGGTGGCAGGCCGCACCAGCTATGTCACCCTGGACATGTCGCCCGGCTATGGCTACACCGGCATCGTCATCGCCATGCTGGCCGCGCTCAACCCCCTGGGCGTTGTCGCCGCCGCCGTGTTTGTGGCCGGCGTGCTGGTAGGCGCCGACACCATGAGCCGCGCGGTCGGCGTGCCCACCTATATCGCGGACGTGATCGTTGCGGCTTCGCTGATTTCGGTGCTGGTGGCGACCTTGATGACGCAGTACAGGGTGCGGATCAAATGAAGAAGTTGCCCCCGTATTTGCTCCTTCCCCCGCTGGGGGAAGGCAGGGATGGGGGCGGCCCACACCAACACGGCCGTCGGCCCCCACCCCTACCCTCCCCCAGAGGGGGAGGGAGTTCATTTGCGGGGAGCGGCCATGTCTGATCTCCTGGATATTCTGGCGGCCGCGCCTTTCTGGATAGCCGTACTCCGCATCGCCACGCCGCTCATCCTGGGCACCCTGGGCGTGCTGCTCTGCGAGCGCGCCGGTGTGCTCAACCTCGGCATCGAGGGCATCATGGTCGCGGGCGCTTTCAGCGGCTGGCTGGCTGTCTATGGCGGCGCGCCGYTGTGGCTGGGCGTGGTGGTGGCGGCGCTGACCGGCGCGGTATTCGGCCTGCTGCACGCCTTCCTTACCGTCGGCCTGGCGCTGTCGCAGCACGTCGCCGGCCTGGGCATCACCCTGCTGGCGACCTCGCTCAGTTATTACGGCTACCGCGTGAGTTTCCCCAAGGTCGACACACCGCCCACCGTCACGCCGTTTGCGCCCATGCACTGGCTGGACGGCACGGGTTTAAGCGTGCTGGCCGCGCAAACCCCGCTCACCCTGCTGGCCCTGGCCCTGGTGCCGCTGGTTGCCTGGCTGCTGTACCGCACGCCGGCCGGCCTGGCGATACGCATGGTCGGCGAGAACCCGCAGGCCGCCGAAGGCCAGGGTGTCTCGGTCGCGGCCGCGCGCACGGCCGCCATCGTCACCGGCTCGGCCCTGATGGGCGTAGCCGGCGCCTTCCTCACGCTCTCGGCCTTTAACGCCTTTTTCTTTAACATGGTCAACGGCCGCGGCTGGGTGTGTGTGGCGCTGGTGGTGTTTGCCTCCTGGCGGCCCGGCAAGGCCTTGCTGGGCGCGCTGCTGTTCGCTTTTTTTGACGCGCTGCAGCTGCGCCTGCAAACTTCCGGCCTGATCAACGTGCCTTACCAAATCTATTTGATGCTGCCCTACCTGCTCTCCATACTCGCGCTGGTGCTGGTGGCGCGCAAGGCGGCGTATCCTCAGGCGTTGATGAAACCTTATCGCAAGGGAGAGCGCTGATGCGCAGCCGCCAAACAGAAAGCACAGACCCGGCTTTCCTCAATGAAAAAACCGCCCGCAAACAGGCCGAACGCCAGCTCCTGCTCGATGCCCTGGCCGGCGGCCTGGACGCCGAGCCCATCGCCTGGGCGCCCGGCAATGCCACCGTCATCGCACCGGCCTTGCTGGCCAGCCCGCGCCTGCGGCTGCGCCCCTGGACGGACGCCGACCGCGCCCCCTTTGCCGCCATGACGGCCGATACCGAGGTCATGCGCTACTTCCCGGCGCCGCTCAGCCGCGCGCAGAGCGACGCCTGGATAGACCGCATGAGCCGCAAGATCAGCGAGCGCGGCTGGGGGCTTTGGGCCCTGGACTACCTGGCCGAAGGTGCGCCGGCGCCGCAATTCGCCGGCTTCACCGGCCTCAACATTCCCGACCCGCAATTTCCTCTCGGCCCTTGCGTGGAAGTGGGCTGGCGGCTCGCGCGGCGTTTCTGGGGCCTGGGCCTGGCCAGCGAGGCAGGCCGTATGGCCTTGCGCGCCGGCTTCGAATCCCTGGGCCTGGAAGAGATCGTCGCGATGACGACGCTGCGCAACACCCGCTCGCGCGCCGTCATGCAGCGCCTGGGCATGCAGGAAAGCCCTGCGGACGAATTCGACCACTGGGCCTACCCCGCCGGCAGCCCGGAACGCCGCTGCTGTGTGTACCGTCTGCCTCGTGCACACTGGGCCGCGAACCCGCAAAATCGCAGCTGAAAGGCCCACGCCATGCCAGACCGCCTCGTCACCCACGCCCGGATGAAACCGTATCGAAAAGGTGAGCGCTGATGGCAAAAACCACCGCCCCACCAGGTGCGCTGCTGGCGGCCTTGTTGGCGCTGGCCTGCGCCCATGTGCAAGCACTCGGCAGCAACTACAGCTACGACACCTTCAAGACACCCGACGCGGTCAGCTGGGTGCGGATGTGCGGGGCGTGGGGCAAAGACAAGCAGGGAACCTATCGCGTTCTGCACGCCGACCAGTACGCACAATCCTTTCTGTATGTTCAGTGGATGACACGCGACGCCAACGGCAGCCTGCATGCCGAGCACACGGTGGGGATCACGGAGATGAACAACGACCACTCGGAGATCGCGCTCAGCGGCCTCACTTGCCGCGCAACGCCGAGCGGCATCGTGCTCACGGCGCGCGCCGCCTCGGGGCATGACGACAAGCTGCGCCGCATCACCATCGAAGTCGGCCCGGCCAACGGCCAGTACCGCTACCGCGCACAGCGCGCCCGCTGACACCCCACACAAGGCCCACGCCATGCTCGACCTCCTCATCACCCACGCCAGCCTGCCCGACGGCCGCAGCAACATGTCCATCGCCGTGCAAAACGGCAAGATCACCGCCGTCGAAGCCGGCCTGCAGGCAACGGCCAAGGAAACGGTAGACGCCAGCGGCTACCTGCTCAGCCCGCCCTTCGTCGACCCCCACTTCCACATGGACGCCACGCTGAGCTACGGCCTGCCGCGCGTCAATGAAAGCGGCACGCTGCTCGAAGGCATCGCGCTGTGGGGTGAACTCAAACCGCTGCTCAAGGCCGAGGCCATCATCGAACGCGCCCTCACCTACTGCGACTGGGCCGTCGCCAAGGGCCTGCTGGCCATCCGCAGCCACGTCGACACCAGCGATGCCAGCCTGCTGGCGGTCGATGCGCTGCTGGAGGTCAAAAAACAGGTCGCACCCTACATCGACCTGCAGCTCGTCGCCTTCCCGCAAGACGGCGTGCTGCGCAGCCAGGGCGGCGTGGAGAACCTCAAACGCGCGCTAGCCAAAGGCGTAGACGTGGTCGGCGGTATCCCGCACTTTGAACGCACCATGGCCGACGGCGCCGCCAGCGTCAGGCTGCTCTGCGAGATCGCCGCCGAACGCGGCCTGCTGGTCGACATGCACTGCGACGAGTCCGACGACCCGCTGTCGCGCCACATCGAAACCCTGGCGTATGAAACCCAGCGCCTGGGCCTGCAGGGCCGCGCCAACGGCAGCCACTGCACGTCGATGCACAGCATGGACAACTACTACGTCTCCAAGCTGCTGCCCCTGATCGCCGAAAGCGGCGTCAGCATCATCGCCAATCCCCTGATCAACATCACCCTGCAAGGCCGCCACGACACGTATCCCAAACGCCGCGGTATGACCCGCGTTCCCGAACTGATGGCCGCCGGCGTCAACGTCGCCTTCGGCCACGACTGCGTGATGGACCCCTGGTACGGCATGGGCAGCGCCGACATGCTCGAAGTCGCCCACATGGGCCTGCACGTGGCGCAGATGACCAGCCAGCAAGGCATACGCCAGTGCTTTGACGCGGTGACGGTCAATTCCGCCAAGGTCATGCACCTGCAGGGCTATGGGCTGGACGTGGGCTGCGATGCGAGTTTTGTGCTGCTGCAGGCGCGGGATCCGGTGGAGGCGATCCGCTTGCGGGCGAATCGCTTGAAGGTGTGGAAGAGCGGGAAACTCCTGGCGAGCACACCGGAAACCATGGCCACACTTGCACTGCCCGCCAGGCCCGCCCAGGTGGCTTTTTCCCTTCAGAAAAGCGCCTGAGCCCCGGGCTTTATTTGTCGCATTCCGTGGCAGCCCAAAGACAGCCCTTTCCGACCTGGTAAAAAGTGCTGTGCCCCCTCGGTCCGGGCGGAATGCGGGCGTTCTCGGCGATCACCCAGTTGACCGCATGCCCGCCGCTCAGGCCGTCGGGCAGGCGCATCTCGCCGATGACAAGATACGCATCCTTGGGGACGCCAATCCAGGGCTTCGCGGGCATGCGAGCGCGATTCCAGAGATCGAGGTCCGCCTGCCCCAGCTGCCGCAGGGCGCCCTTTTCCAGCCAGTACTTGATGCCGTCCGCACCTTTGGGCACCGGCTCCCCCATGGGTGGCGCCGCCACGGCCTTCCAGGCACTGGCGCGAAATGATGCCAGGCCCTCCAGCTCCACCCGCGGCGCGGTCTGCGAACCAAACACCAGGGGAATCAGTGCGGTGGCCAGGTCACTGCGGCCCATGATGGGCGTGCAGCTCCTGGACCGCAGTTTGCGCAGTCCGAAAACCGCGAGCAATGTCTCACCGGTATCCCGCCTCACAAACGTGTGGCTCGCAATCGTTTGCCCCGTCTCGCGGTCCACGATGGAGGCATCGCGTCCCTGCTCACTGGCAAGCGCCTGGCCGCGCATCTCATAACGGCTCTGGATGCCCTGCGAGGTTTCAAAGGCAATACAGGTATCGGGCGGCAGCAAATTCCGCGGGTAGTACTGGGGCGACAGGCATTCGCCGAATCCGCCGCTCGCAGGCGCCAGAAAAAACCGCTGGTTCAAGCGATTCGATTCGCTGGCGCCCGATCGAACCGGCTCAAAAGGAATCTCGATCGAACTCAAGCGGCCTTCGGCCAGCGCCCGCACCATCTCCGTCATCGCCTGGCCGCCCAGAGGGCCCCGGGAAGGGAGTACGCCGAGCGAGTAGGCATGGGGATCCGGTGAGAAGCTCTGCCAATAGACCGACGTCGCCGGGCCTTCCACCCTGCCGTTGAGCACCAGGCCCGCCGAGCGGCACTGGAACTCCTCCGTCAAAGCGCTTAGCCACAGCGGAAGGCTCAGGACCATCACCACGGCGATGGGCGCCAGAACGCGGGTCCAGAGCGGACGGCCGGATCCAGGGGCGAAGACGCGCTTAAGCAGCCAGGCCAGCGCGGCAAGCAGCAGGCCCAACCAGACACATGCCGCCGCAATCAAGGGGATGAGCAGCAAACCCATATCAGGGCTTCCATTGCGCCGGTGAACGCGGCGATGAAGATGGCGTGCCTTCCGCGGAGGGCGCAGGCGGCGCCTCCGTCAAAAATTCCTTGAACCGTGTCATTCGCATCCCCTTGTTGCAGCCGATCAATCGCCGGTCCCTTACTTGAGCTCGTACCGAACCCCCGAGCCGCTGGGCTCGGTGACCAGCCTGGGCACTTCAGGCGTCGCAAACGGGTTGGGTTTGTCGGGGACAAACTTGTAGCTCGGAATGTCCATGTCCGTGTTGCGGCGGAAAGGCTCCATGGGCGGCGATCCCTGCAAGGGCCGGCTCACCAGCACATGGATCTCCGCCTTGAGCCGGGCCTGCTCGCGCCGGTAGGAAGGCTCGAAGGCATCGGTATGCATCACCGCCAGCTTTTTGACCAGGCAGTCCATGACGAAGGCATCAAACTTCTGGCCGAGCTTGCCCTGCCTGTGCGTCTCGGGGTTCATGCGCGCCAGGTCCGAGGCATCCAGGCACAACTCGGCATTCGGGCGTTTTTTGGCGAAGAAGGCGGCGTCGATGCGCGCCTGGGCCGGGTCGGCGTCCGCCTTGATACCCTGGGGCAAAGGCGCCGTCGCGGACTGCTTGTCCAACGGCCCCCTGGCCGGCACGGATTGCGGCAGGGTACCGCCCAGGCGTGGCGGGTTGAAGTTTTGGGAGCTCGTCCTGGCCGGCGCAGGGGGCGGGGGATTCGAAATCCCGGTCACCACGCCCATGACTATCAGCAGTAAAAAAATGACCGCGAACCCGAGGCTGACCCGGGTGGCCCTTTTTTGCTCCGGGCCGGCCGGCGGCTTGAGCTTGCGGGAGCCGGTGAGTGATACCAGCTTTCGCCGCCAGGCGGGTGTTTCCTGGTGCCATTGCCGCCACTGCGCCAGCGCGGCAGGACTCGCAATGATGTGCAACCAGTTCGGGAAATGGCCAAAGACCATTTCCGCGCCCGGCAGGTAGGCGAGGAGATGCCTCGTTGACAGCGGCTCCGGGCTGCGCGTGCGCCGGATGACCTCTTTCTGCTGCCCGCGAGCCTGCCACTCCTGGGTGTCGAACAGCGCCATCTCCTCGATGGCCGCGTCCACGATATGCCCGGCCCGGCCGAACTGGAGCAGGCGGCTGCGGTCGGCATCCCAGCCAAAGACCTCCGTGGCCGGCGCGAACAGGAGTTCATGGCCCGGCCGCCAGCCGTCGGCCAGTATCTGCGCCACGCCCCACTCAAAATAGCGGCGCGCGTCCACATTGATAAGGCGTTCATCGTCCAGCAAGCGCACCAGCGCGTCTTCGGCGTCGTCGCCGGTTTTCCAGGCCTGTGCCTGCAGTTGCCCGATCAGCAGCCCCAGCACTTCGCGGCCCAGCATTTCAGGGCTCTCAGGGCTGGCCGGCTGCGCGGTGGCGGCCGGCCCGGGAGGCGGTGCTTCTTCCGGCATGGCGGCCGCTGGCGCATCGGCGGGCGCCGGGCCGGCCGTGGCCTGTTCCGCCTGCCGGCCTTCCTCCTCCAATTGCTTTTCCGCCTTCTGCCGCTGCAGCCACCACAGCAGCTGGTCGTAGGTCTCGCGCAATACCTGGAAGGCGCCGGGCTGGGTTTCAGGGTCGATCTGCTTCAGTTCGCGCGCGTAGGCGCGGCGCACGTCACGCTCGTCCGCGTCGGGGCGCAGCTGCAGCCGCGCGAACAGGGCCGGCGCGTCCATCAGTCCGAGTCCTGCGCCGCATCCTGCGCGCTCACGTCAAAAAGCCTGTCGTCGCTTTCGATGTCGTCCAGCGCCTTCTGCAGGGCCTTGTGCACCGGCGCGATGGCGCGCTTGTCCTGGGTGGCCAGCGCCGCCTCGAAGCCGACGATGCGGCCGGCCAGCCACTCGCGCGCCTCGCCGCGCAACTGCTGGTAGATGCGCTCGGCACGCGCCAGCAGCGTGCGGTTGTCCATCTGGTCGCGCGGGTGGATCTTCAGCCCGGCCAGGGCCTTGAGCCGGTCGGCAATCTCCTGCTCGGTCAGGAGGCCGGGGTTGCCCTCGATCACCACGCTGAACTTGTCCTGGGTCTTGAGGATGGTCGCCTCCACCTGCAGCAGGCCGTTGACGTCGTAGGTGAAGCGCACCTCCACCGCGCAATCCTCCTGGGGAAGCGGCGGCAGCCGGATCTCCAGGTTCCCCAGGTGAACGTTGTCCGCGGCCATGCGCGACTCGCCCTGGAAGATGTGCAGCGACACGGTCGACTGGTTTTCGTTGGTGGGCACGTAGCTCTTGACCCGGCTGATCGGCACCGGGCTGTTGCGCTCGATGATCGGGTCGAAGTGCCCATGCGTCGACGCCGTGGCCGAGATGCGCTTGCTGATCGCGACGCCCAGCGAATACGGCGACACGTCGGTCATGACGACCTCGTCCAGCGCGGCGTCCCTGGCCTTGAGCCCGGCCTGCACCGCCGCGCCCAGCGCAACGACTTCATCCGGGTTGTGGTCTATCGCCGGGAAGCGGCCGAACAGGCTGGTCACCAGCTTGCGAATGATGGGCATGCGCGTGGCGCCGCCCGCCAGCACGATGGCCTCCAGGTCGCCGCTGCGCAGGTTGGCGTCGCGCAAGGCCCGCTCCACCGGTGCGCGCAAGCGCCTGAGCAAGGGCGCGCAGGCCTCGGCCAGCAAGGCTTCGTCCACGTCCATGTGGTACTCGCGCTCACCGTCCAGCGCCATGAAGGTGGCGGACATAGTGGCCGTGGGCCGCAGGCTGAGCGCGCGCTTGGCCGCCTCCGCCTGGGCCTGCAGCCGCGACATGAAGCCGGCGTCGCGCCTGAGGCCGGCCGGCAGATCCTTGTGCTTGAAGAAATGGTCCACCAGCGCGCTGACGAAGTCCTCGCCGCCCAGGAAGTTGTCGCCTGCCGAGGCGCGCACCTCCATCACGCCCTCGAACATCTCCAGGATGGACACGTCGAAAGTCCCGCCACCCAGGTCGAACACCAGGAAGCGCGTTTCCGCGCCCAGCTGGTGGATGCCATAGGCCAGCGCCGCGGCCGTGGGTTCGTTGACCAGGCGGTCCACCTTGAGGCCGGCCATCTGGCCCGCGGCGCGCGTGGCCTTGCGCTGCGCGTCCGAGAAATAGGCCGGCACGGTGATGATGGCCTCGGTCACCTCTTCGCCGAGCGCGGCTTCCGCGTCGGCCTTGAGCGACTTCAGCACCAGCGCCGACAGCTCCTCGGCGCGGAAAGCCCGCGGGCCCAGGTTCACGACCTTGTCGCTGCCCATGTAGCGCTTGAAGGTCCGCGCCGTCCGCTCCGGATGGGTCTGCGCGCGCTCCAGCGCCGCCTTGCCCACCAGCACCGAGCCGTCCTCATCGAGGCTGACGCACGAGGGCGTGAGCACCTCGCCCAGGGCGTTGGGGATCAGCTCAGGCCGACCATTGCGCCACACCGCCACCAGGCTGTTCGTTGTCCCCAAATCGATGCCGACGATCATCTGCCCGCCCTCCTCCGGTTTTATAGGAAAGCATGGTAACCGAGTGTGTTGATGAGAGTAAGACAGCTCACCGTCGCGGACGGCGCTGCTTCCGTGAGCAGCCCGGAGCATGAATTTCAAGGTAAAAATGCAAAACGCCACTTTGACCTTGAAGAAAACCAGGCCGCGATCCGCATGACTCCCCAACAAGCCGCGCAACAACTGGTCGCCACCCGAACCGGCGGCCCCGCCGTGCGCTGGCGCAACATCGTCCCCACCGACCGCGCCGGCGCCTACGCCATCCAGGATGCCACGCTTGCAGCCATTGGCCCCATCGCCGGCTGGAAGGTAGGCGCCAAAGGCCCGCAGGCCGAGCCGCATTGCGCACCGCTGCCCGCCTCGGGCCTCCACGCCTCGGGCGTCACGCTCCGAGGCCCCGCCTGGCGATGGCGCTGTGTCGAGGTGGAAGTCGCCTTCCGGCTGGGCCGTGACCTGGACCCCAAGGGAAAATTGCTGGCACCCGCCGAACTGGCCCAAGCCTTTGACGCGGTGCTGCCGGTGATGGAGGTCGTCGAAAGCCGGCTGGCCGATGGGCACATCGCCGACCCGCTGGCCCAACTGGCCGACCTGCAATGCCACGGCGCGCTGGTGCTGGGCAGCCCGTCGGCGTTAAGGCCTGCGCATGTTGACTTGCGCACGCTGGAGGCGCACCTGAGTTTTGGTGCGGCATCGGCGGCCCACACCCATGGCGGAAATCCGGCGCAAGAGGTCTGGCGCCTGCTGTCGTGGCTGGCGCTGCACTGTGCCGAACGCGGCCAGCCGCTTAGTGCAGGCCAGATCGTGACCACCGGGTCCTGTACCGGCCTGCTGAACGCACCCATGGACGTGCCCGTGCGCGGTGACATAGCGGGAGCCGGCGCGGTAGAGTTGCGTTTTGAAGCTTAGGTGCAGCCAGCCTGCTGAGCCAATAAAGGGATATTCCGTGAATTCATCCATTGCCCACGCCGAGCTGATCGCCACTTACAAGAAGGCGGAGGCAGAGGCCGCCTACAAATTCGGCTTGATCAAAACCGTTGCAGCCAAAGGCCCCAAGGCGATCCAGATGGCCGTCGAGACCGCGGAGAAAGCCGCCAAACGCCGGGACGCTTATGCCAAAAAGCTCGCGGCGCTCAAGGTGGATCTCAAGGATTAGCCGCACCCTTTGCGGATAATCAGGATTTGGAAAGAAAGAAACCCGATGAACCCAGAACCAGAAGAAGCCGAAGAAGCCGAAGAACCGGAACCGATCGAGGAATACGTCCCCGGCGTCGCGAACGGCAGGCACTACATGGCCAGGCTGTGCCATCTCCCCGACGGTCCCTGGTACATCGATGTGGTGCATATTGAGTCGCTGCCGCCCCTGCACGACAACGACGAGAGGACCTGGCCCACACGCGACGAGGCTGTCCAGGCGGCCAACAAGCTGGTGGCCGATCTGGCGCACTGACTTCCTCTCACTCCTTCCCCCGCTGGGGGAAGGCAGGGATGGGGGCTACCGGCCTCCAATCCAAAGCTGCGGTGTCATCAAACGCCGCGGGCCTCCATCCCAACCTTCCCCCAAAGGGGTAAGGAGCAAGAAAGAACAAGTCGCACGCCGCCGCGAATGTAACGCCCTGTCAGGGCCCTTGCAGCCCAGGCCAGCAGCACCATCTGGATGCCAGCGGCCCGCCGGGCTTGCACCTTCAGCCAAGGAGTTTTCATGTTCAAACGCCTGACTTTGCTCTGGGTACTGATACGCGGCGATGCACGGCGGCTGTGGACGGCCCTGCGCCACCCCCAAGCACCCGCCTGGCTGAAATGGGGTACCGCGGCGATTGCGCTCTACCTGTTCTCACCGATTGATCTCATCCCCGACGTCCTGCCCGTCATCGGCATTGTCGATGACCTGGTACTGGTCCCCCTGGCGATCCGCTGGCTGTTGAACCGCCTGCCGCCCGGGATCGCCGACCCTGCGGTAAAACCCCAGGAATGAATGCCACCCCGCACGCTCCCCCTTGATGTCGACACGCCCCACTTCACTGACGATTGCCCTCCCCTCCGGCGCAACCATTTCCGGTCTGCTGCAGACGCCGGCTAGCGCTGAGGCTTGTTATGTGTTTGCCCACGGCGCCGGCGCGAGCATGGACCACGCCTTCATGGCGGCCATCGCCCAGGGCCTCGCGGAACGCGGCATCGCCAGCTTGCGCTTCAACTTTCCGTTCATGGAACAAGGCTCAAAACGCCCGGACGCCCCCGCCGTGGCGCATGCGGCGATCCGGGCGGCGGTCGCTGAAACGGCGCGGCACATGCCTGTTGGTGTGCCGCTGTTTGCCGGCGGAAAATCCTACGGCGGGCGCATGAGCACGCAGGCGCAAGCGGCCGAGCCCTTGCCCGGCGTGAAGGGCATTGTGCTGGTGGGCTTTCCACTGCACCCGGCCGGCAAACCTTCCACCGAACGCGCTGCGCACCTGAACGAGGTCCAACTGCCCATGCTCTTCCTGCAAGGCACGCGCGATGCCCTCGCCGACCAGGACCTGGTCACGCAGACCACGGCGGGCCTCGGCAAAAAGGCCAGCCTGCATATCGTGGATGGCGCCGACCACGCCTTCCATGTGTTGGTGCGTTCAGGCCGTACCGACGCGCAGGTGCGCGAGGAACTGCTGGACACCATGGCTGCGTGGATGGCGAAGCGCTAGCGGCGCAGCAGGGTTATCAGTTCCCTGATGTCCAGTAGAGCCGCCCTGGGTCCCTAAGTTTTGGCGCGATATCTGCCGCCCGCAACCGTGGCTTTGGTGCGCCGCCAAGCTGTAGAACTACAGCTTCAATTGCCAACCCCAGATTCTTCCAGCAAACGTCTGAAAAGCTTGGTCTCACCGCCGGTTCCAGGCTCAAAATTATCCACGGTGAACTCGTCATCTCTCAATGAAATTTTTCTTAGTAGTTCGTAGAAAGCCTCTTGTGACGGCACTTGACCAGGCGATACCAGGGAACGATAAGCGGGTCGCAAAAATCTCATAAACGCTCTGAATCCGTTGGTGCGATTCAGCATCCAACCGCGCGTCGAAGAAACCCACGCTTCGGGCCAACGCTCGCTGATTGCAGAGAAATAGTAAAGAACGATATCGGCAATATCCAAGTCTTTTTCATCGAGAAATAGATTGCGAAAAGGGGTGACATCCAGTTCGGCAGCCGAAGCGCGGTTTAGCTTTTTTCCGCGTAAGAATGCATCACGATCTTTAACTGCACTCGTCGTGATATACCCCAACAAATTTTCCACGACAGTAGCCTGAGTGAGTGTTTCTCCAAACCGTCCCTCTGTTGCAACGCCAAGTCGCTTGATCTTGCCCCTAAAAGGACTCGTTTTCAAACTATCCAATGCCACGGCTACGTTGTGACATGTTTTTTGTGGGCTTCTTGATCGGGCATATTCATACAGGTCATACACCAAACTCTTGCTAACCTTGGTCTGCGCCAAATTAACAGTCGAAAAAACATACGCTTGATTCTCGATATCCATGTCTACAAAAATAGATACATTGATATCAAATGACGCATCTGGTGGCAACGCCCCAAGCCCCTCAATTCGATGTTGGCCATCAAGAACTTTGGCGATCTGCAACCTTGACCTATTCAAATCCGGCGTCGATTGGTCGTAGTAATTAGTCAAGATAATTTTTCTTGCGGCTTCGTCATATCTTACGCAGTGGGCATCGACAGCGAGAATCACGGACGTAGGGAAACATGCGTCGGCCGTGTTTACGTACTCGCCAATTTCTGCCACTCGCTTAGTATTGAGAGGCCTCTGAATGCCTAGGTAAGTTTCGACGTCGCGAGCCTCTTTTTCCAATCGGCGAACATCGGCAAAAGTTATTTCGCGAAGTCTTTTCCACGGGACCGAGGCAATATAAAAATCACCAATGGGCTGGGACACCCTAATGCAATCCAAAGGAAGCTCATACGGCTGATCTATCGTCGCCAATTGCTTCATTGTGGATTCTCCAAGTTGGCTGCCCCGTCTGCGTTGTGGCGTTGCGCGAACGCGCCAACAAAATTTTTCTCCGAATCTTTAACTTCCTCTGGCCGCATTCGATACTTGTTGTAAAGGATTGCGAGGTACCGAAAGAATGCAGCAACCAAAGCGCACCAGATAGCAGCATTCGCCAAGAACTTTTGGTTCAAAGGAATCGGAGCGTTTGTGACCATCGCACCGGCTCCTCGGATGAAGGCATAGCTTCCAGAACAGACGATCCCTAAAAGTACCAATGCAAGGATGATCCAAGTCCGCGCTGGAAATGGTCTTGCATTCGGTGGGTCCTCTGTCGCAAACACCAAAATTGGCCCTAGCAATGCCGTAGCAAATATAAAAAGTTGACCTTCCTTAATAGTCAACTCAAAAACCTGCGGATAGGTCAGAGCACTGTGAGAGTCGAGGATCACCAGAAACAAAGCCGAGAGCCAAAATGTTGCAGTAGCAAATGCAACAATAATGATGAACTCTCTTGTTGCAGAGAAGTAGTCTTCTTTTCGACAAGCGAAAAGTGGACCAATCAATGGGGCAGAACTGAACCAGCGCCTCACCTTTCCGATAGGTCTGTGTCCCATAGCTCGTTAGCCTGTGATCAACAGTTCGGAGTAATTACCCCTCACTGCGTTCGTGCCGCCGATTGAGCTATACCGCTCAAACTCTCGAATATCAAAATCACTTTGATAGAGTTCACGAATTGATTCGTGGTTGGCGTTGGTGATGAATACTCGGGCACCTCGATCTCTCGCGATCCGAAGGGCATCCCGTAATCTCACCTGATCTGACCAGGAAAAAAGCTCTTCGTTGTACTTCACAAATCCATTGTGATTGTGCCGAACGGTATAAGGCGGATCGCAAAAAACCACATCTCCTAGACCAGCTTCAGCGACCACATCAGCGAAGTCAGAATGCGTGATAGTCGCGGCCTGCAATGCATTTGACACTGCCTGAAAATCGTCGGTATCCATCAAGACTGTGTTCTTTGTACCAATAGGAACATTGAAGCGTCCATCGAGATTCACTCGATACAACCCATTCCAACAAGTACGATTGAGATAGATTACTCGAGCGGCTCTCTTTGCAAATGTGGTCGGTATTGTGTCTCTAACGCGATAGTAGTGATCCTTGTCATGAAGTGCCTGGTGCTCAGATAAATATCGTTCAACTGCGCAGCGTTGCGTTTGCAATGCTCGATAAGTACTGATGAGTTCACGATTGCGATCAGCGAGAACTGCGACCGCAGGTTGGACCGCAAAGAACACCGCCCCACTACCAAGAAACGGCTCGATATATGTGCCCTTAACTTCCCCGATTAGCTCGCGAAGACGGCGAGCAATCCAACGTTTCCCACCCGCCCACTTAAGAAATGGAACAATGATTGGTGCACTGTCATCCTCTTCTGCTGTCAATCGAGTAGCATTTATTACGCTATCGTCTTTGGATCTAGATGGACGTTGTAGCTTAGACATGCGAGTGGTCTCCGCACACCATACACAGCTCTAGGCTAAAAGCAGTTGGCATTCCTCATCCCTCATCATTTGTGTTGTTTTGCACACGGCAACTCCTGCCATATGGGGCTTTCAACCCAGGCGGGGCTAACAAATCCCCTCTATGGCCACCACTCATCGTTCGTATGATATCCCCGGTCTAGTCAACTGAAGAAATCCACCGAGCAAATTCCTCCAGGGAACCGTTACGGATTCGCTCCAGGTCATGGAGTCACGTCATCAAGACAGCCGTGTCCCCACACGCTGCTGACCGCCATAAGTCCTTTTCTTTGCGTTCTTTGCCCGCTAAGCTAAACCCCTCTTCAAAATTACGCAACTAGGCAAACCATGACAAGCTACTGGCTCATGAAATCCGAACCCGAAGAGTGCTCCGTCGACGACGCACTCGCGGCCAAGAACTCAACAGTCCCCTGGGTCGGCGTGCGCAACTACCAGGCGCGCAACTTCATGCGTGACGGGATGAAGGTCGGGGATGGCGTGCTGTTCTACCACTCGAGTTGTGCCGAGCCCGGTATTGTCGGCATCGCGCGTGTGGCGTCCACGGCTTATCCTGACCCTACGCAGTTCGACCCCAAGTCGCCCTACTACGACGCCAAGTCCAAGCGCGAGGAGCCGCGCTGGCTGCTGGTCGATGTGCAGGTGACGAAGAAGATTCCCAACATCACCTTGCCCGAGTTGCGTGCGCGGCCTGAGCTTGAAGACCTGGTCATCCTGCGCAAGGGCAACCGGCTGTCGATCACGCCGGTGGAGCCCAGGCACTGGAAGGCAATTGTCGGGCGATAGATAGCAGGCGCTAAGCCTTTGGTTCTCTGCGCCCGGGCACGGCGCATACCAATGGTTGAGGGTGCAAAAAACCAATGCCGCCCAATCCCCTGAGCCGCGTGACAAACACACAACAGCGCGGCCGCCGCCCAATTCGTCACTGTCATTCCTGACACCGGCAACCGGTGCCGTCAGCGCCGGCATTTCGTCTGCATGCGTAGCGTCTCCTGGCGCCCGCGCATGCCCACTCCCCGCCTTCTGTGTCCCCCAACCCTGTCAGCCCTGACAGGTTGACCGTTGCACGGGCCGCTCAACACAATGATTTGGACAAACAGGGGCGGGACAACAAGAGGGGGAGCGGTGAACTGCCCGCAGCACTGGCTGCGGGCATGGCCAGGYGGCATGCCGGGGATCGRCATGCCGCCTCACTTGTCCTGAGTCCCATGGCGGTTTTTTCTTCACTCCAACAGAGGGCTTCTCATGACACGACTTCTTTCACGGCGCGCACTGGTGGTGCAGGCGGCTTTGCTGGCGGCGGCATCGCCGGCGGCCTTTGGCCAGGCCAACCCCCCCTCCTCTCAAGGCAACGCGGCCAGCGGCAAGCTCGCGGTCGCCAAGCCGGCGGCCGCGCGCCCTGCCGTCGCGGCGGCACCTGTGGCCATCGAGTGGCCGACCAAGCCGATACGCCTGCTGATCGGTTTCCCGCCGGGCTCGGTGCAGGACTTGTCGGCGCGCTCCATCAGCGAGCAGCTGTCCAAGACGCTGGGTCAGCCGGTGATTGTGGAGAACAAGCCCGGCGCTTCGGGCACGATCGCCGCCGACCAGGTGGCCAAGGCGACCGACCTGCACACCTTCGGCGTGATGAACAACAGCCAGCTGACGATTGCCAAGCTGCTGAACCCGATGGCGCCTTACGACCCGGCTGTTGATTTGGCACCGATCGCGCTGATAGGCACGACACCCATGGTGATGGTGGTGAGCAACTTCGCCCAGGGCGCCACGCCGCAGGAGTGGCTGACCTGGCTGCGCAACCAGGGCGACAAGGCCAACTACGGCTCGCCGGGCGCGGGCACGCCGGGCCACCTGGGCATGGAACTGATCAAGAGCCGCAGCGGCGGCCTGGGCGTGATGCACGTGCCCTACCCCGGCAACCCGCAGATCATCACGGCCATGCTGGGCGGCCAGCTGCAGGCGGCGCTGCTGCCGCCGGGCCTGGCGATGCAGCAGGTGAAGGCCGGCAAGATGAAAGTCATAGGCGTGACCTCGGAGGCGCGCAGCATGCTGGTGCCGGAGCTGCCGACCATGCGCGAAGTCGGCATCATGGGCGCGGACATGGAACTCTTCACCGCGCTGGCCGGTCCGGCCTCGCTGCCGGCCGCGATTCGCGAGAAGCTGGGCGCGGCGGTGATCGACGTGCTCAGGGCCAGCGAGACGCGCCAGCGGCTGATCACGGTGGGCTGGCAGCCCGCGCCCTCCACGGCCGAGGGCCTGCGCACGCGCATGCGCGCCGATACGCGCAACCTGGGCGGCATCATCATGCTGCGGGGCATACGCGCCGACAGCTGAGCGGCCCTGCCTAGGGCCTGTTAACACTGTGTTTGCAAATGCGAATGGGGTGAAAACGGCGCCAATCAAGGCGCGCGACGACGCCCAGGCCGGGTGTCTGGGCTAGGAGTGCAACGCMGAGTGGCGCCGTTTTYACCCCATTCCCTTCGGGTTGCGATCAAAAAGGCCTTGCGCGGCGTTGCAAAGCCTTGACGGGGTYYACCCCGCCTGCGTTTTGCGCCTTGCTCAAGGCCTTTTTGACTCGCAACGCATCTTGCCAACACAGTGTTAACAGGCCCTAGCCGCGCTGTTGCTTCAGCGCCGCATGCAGCTGGGCCATGGCCGTGACGCACTCCAGCACGCAGACCTGCACACGGCCGGCCGCGTCGTCCGGTGCCGGCGCGGGCGCCGCGTCGAGGCGGTCGCCGACCGCCTTCACAAGCCGCACCTGGATGGCGCGGAACATGATGTCCCAATCTTCCGTCAGGGCCTGCCGTTGGTCGGGTGGGTTCTGCGGAAGGGCCCGAGGCGAAGGCTGCAGCTTGTGAACTTCAGCCATGGGTGTGGCAGCTGCGGGGCCACGGGATTCAAACAGGAGGTTCAGGTTGACGAAGCCAAAGGCTTTGCCCACCTTGGTGCCGGGCAAGGGTGTTGGTCGCTTCATGCGCTCACCTCCACAAATCTAAGCCGCAGGGCGCTGCGGCGACGGTCAAACGCACACGCGGCCGAGGCTCGGTCGCTATGGCCTTGGTCCGTTTATAGAAGCTGGGCAAGCCACCGTCGGTCCGCTGGCGGACTTAGCCGCATAAAAGCCACACCACCGTAGGACGGGGCGCCACATCAACGTCCCGAAACCCCCTGGATGGCCTGGATAGCGGCCTTTTACGCCGCCATCTGCATGGGCAGCAGGCGGTCGTATTCGTCCTTGACGACCTGGTAGCACTCGCAGGAGCGCTTTTCCAGGCCGAGGCGGTCCAGCACCTTGATACGGCCGCGCGTGTAGCTGATCAACCCGGCGTCTTGCACCTTGAGCGCCGCTTCGGTGACGCCGACGCGGCGCACGCCCAGCATGTTGGCGATCAGTTCCTGGGTCATCACGAGCTCATTGCCGGGCAGCCGGTCCAGGCTCAGCAGCAGCCAGCGGCACAGCTGTTCGTCCAGCGAATGGTGCCGGTTGCAGACCGCCGTTTGCGACATCTGCGTGATCAGCGCCTGGGTGTAGCGCAGCAGCAGATGCGTGACGGGGCCCGACTTGTCGAACTCGTCCTTCATGAACTGCGCCTTCATGCGAAACCCCGTGCCCGCGCTTTGCACCATGGCGCGACTGGGCGTGGCATTGCCGCCCAGGAACAGCGAGATACCGACCAGGCCTTCGTTGCCGACCACGGCGATCTCGGCCGAGTCGCCGTTTTTCATGACGTAGAGCAGCGACACGATGGCCGAGGACGGAAAGTACACGTAGTGCTCGGTCGTGCCGGACTCGTAGAGCACCCGGCCCAGCGGCAGGTCGAAGCGTTCCAGGTGCGGCAGCCAGCGTTTGAGTTCTTCGTCGGGCAACGCGGCGAGCAGGCGGTTGAGCTTGATTTCACTCGAGCTGGGGACCACGGCCTTCGGGTGCGCGGAGGAGGCGGTGGGCTTTTTGGTTTTAGGCAGAGAAATGGGCAATGGGGAACCAGGTGACGGGCCTGTCTTTAGCGGCTGACGGTATGCCGCTGAATAAGCCCTGGTTCCAGCATACGAAGCGCTCACCGGGGTGTATGTGCGGCAGCGCACAGGGGCGGGAACGGTTTCATCGCCTCCCGGTGTAGGCGCAGGTGCTGGGGCCGTTGACACGCCTGGACGCATGCGGCGCCGGCACCGGGTTCTTGAACGGCACGGCGCGCAAAGCGAAGCCGTCCGCCTCCAGGCGGCTGTGGTTTACTCTGCCTTTACCGAAGCACTACCTGCCGGACGCGCAAGCGTCTTGAAATAGGCGGGGCGCGCAAGCCGCGCGTGAACCACAGGAAGAGGACATGCATATTTCATCGGCACACTGGCGAGCGGGCGCTGCAGCCCTGCTGCTGGCGGGCCTGGCTTGCGCCAGCCATGCCCAATACAGCACCGGGGGCCCGTACAACACCGGGGGGGCGCGCGCCCATCGCCCCGGCGAGGCCCAGGCGGAAGGCCCACAGGCGCCGCGCGTGCAGTCGCGCTGGGAGCAGGTCAGCCGCCGGCTGTTTGACCTGCGGGTGGCGCTGCAGATCACCCGCGAGCAAGGCCCGGCCTGGGAGAACTTCCGCGGGCGCTTCCTGGACATGGCGACCAGCGGCCCGGCCGGCCAGCGCATCGTGGATGAGCAAAATGCGAAGGATGCCTTCCAGTACCTGCTGGCCGACGCGCAAAGGCGCTCCAACATGCTGGCGACGCTGGACGCGACCGCCCAGGTCTTGCTGGCCCAGTTCAGCCCCGAGCAGATGCAGATCGCCGACCGGGCATTGCCCGGACTGCTGGCGGACTACGGCGGCAGCCGTTAAGACCCAGGCTAACCGGTCGTCGATTTCAGGGCCAGCATCACCACAATGACCACGGCCAATACAAGCGACAGCCCTTTCCAGAACGCCAACGGGTTTCGTTCCAGCAGCGGCTGGCGCGTCTTGTGCATAAAGGCCTGGCTGGGGTGGCGCAGGTCATAGACAAACTCAGACAGCTCGCCATAACGTTTGGCCGGGTCGGGGTGCACGGCCTTGCGCAGCACATCGTCTATCCAGGCCGGGATCTCGCGGTCGTCGCGCAGCGCGGAGTCGTAGCGCAGCTTGTTTTGCGCGGCACGCGTGCGGCTTTTGGCGACTTCGGCGCCGTAGGGCAGCCGCCCGGTCAGCATCTGGTAGGTGATGACGCCCAGCGAGAAGATGTCGGAGCGCGTAGTGCCGCCCTCGCCCAGAAAATACTCGGGCGCTGAATACTGGGCCGTGCCCAGGATGTCATCCCGCCCGCCGGGACCGTCAAGCTCCGCAAGGCTGGCCACGCGGGTGGCGCCGAAGTCGATGATCTTGGCGGTGCCGGTGTTGTCGATCATGATGTTCTCGGGCCGCAGGTCCTGGTGCAACATCTCGTGCCGGTGGAAGGCGCGCAGGCCCTTGGCGATCTGCTCGACCAGGCCGCGCACCACCTCCAGGCTGGGCCGGGGGTTGTCTATCATCCACTGGCTCAGCGTCTGCCCGTCGATGTATTCGGTGGCCACGTAGACATAGTGGCGCTTTCGGGTCGGCACATAAGGCTTGAGCACGTGCGCGCTGTTGATGCGCCTGGCGATCCACTCTTCCGTCAAGAAGCGCTCAAGGTAGGCCGGGTCGCCGCCCAGGTCTATGGAGGGCGTCTTGAGGATGACCAGCGCGCCGGTGTCGTTGTCGGTGGCCAGGTAGATGTGGCTGCGGCTGCTGCCCTGCACTTCACGGACGATGGTGTAGCCGTCAAACACCGCCCTGGCCTCGAGGATGGGCGGAAGCGGCAGGCCCGAGAGCTGCTGCAGCATCTCGCCGGCCTCGCGCCGGGGCAGCGCATCGACGCGCACGAGCTGGACCGTGAGGTTGTCTTCGCTGCCGCGCTGGAAGGCTTTGTCGACGATGGCCCTGGCGGCAAGCTCAAGCCCTTCGGGCGCATCGGCGCCGCCGCGGATGATGGCGGCCATGTCGTGCTCGCTGACGTGTTCATACACGCCGTCGGTGGCCAGCAAAAAGATGTCGCCCTGCTCCACCGGCTGGGTCTGGTAGTCGATTTCCAGCTGGGGCTTGAAGCCCAGCGCGCGGCCCAGGTAGCTCTGGCCCTGGGCAATCCACACGCGGTGGTCGTTGGTCAACTGCTCCAGCGCCTTGCCGCGCAGGCGGTAAATGCGTGAATCACCGACATGGAAGATATGCGCCGTGGTCGACTTGATGACCATGGCGCTCAGGGTGCACACATAGCCCTTGTCTTTGTCGTAGCGGTAGGGGCTTTTTTGGGTCTGCGCATGCAGCCAGGAGTTGGTGGCGCTCAGGATGCGCTCGGCCGATGTCTTGACCGACCAGGCTTCCGAGGTGCAGTAATAGTCTTCGAGGAAACCGGTGACGGCGTACTGGCTGGCCACGTCGCTGACGGCGCTGCTGCTGATGCCGTCGGCCAGCGCGATGGCGATGCCCTTGGCGCTGAGCTGCGGCTCCTGCGGCACGTAGATGCCGTGGAAATCCTGGTTGGTTTCCTTGCGGCCCTTGTCCGAATACTGGCCTGCCGAGATCTTCAGTTCAGAGGACATAGGGGGTGGCGACAAAGCCCTCGCGCAACTTGCATGCGCGAGGGCTTTTGTTTTGGAAGCGGATTATTTGAAGTTACGAGCCGGTCCGGTTTTAACGTGCGTGGCATACAGCGTCAAGCCGGTAAAGGCCAGGCCGCCCACCAGGTTGCCCAGCACCGTGGGGATTTCGTTCCAGAGCAGGTAGTCCATGATGGTGAAGTGCGCGCCCAGCAGCAGGCCAGAGGGGAACAAAAACATGTTCACGATGGAATGCTCGAACACCATGTAGAAAAACAGCATGATGGGCATCCACATCGCGATCACCTTGCCGCTGACCTGGGTGGAGATCATCGCGCCGACCACACCGGCCGACACCATCCAGTTGCACAGCATGCCGCGCACGAAGAGCGTGAGCATGCCGTTGGCACCGTACTTCTGGTAGCCCAGGGTGCGGTTCTCGCCCACCACGCCTATGGCCTTGCCGACCGCGCTGGGCTCTGTGGAAAAGCCATTGGTGACGTAAATCGCCATCATCACGGCCACCGTGAACGCCCCCAAAAAGTTGCCGGTAAAGACCAGGCCCCAGTTGCGCAGCACGCCCTTGAGGGTGACGCCCGGGCGCTTGTCGATCAGCGCCAGCGGGCACAGCACAAACACGCCGGTCAGCAGGTCAAAGCCGAACAGGTAGAGCATGACAAAACCCACCGGGAACAGCACGGCGCCCAGCAGGGGCTGGCCGGTCTGCACATTGATGGTGACGGCGAACCAGGCCGCCAAAGCCAGGATGGCGCCGGCCATATAGGCGCGGATAACGGTGTCCCGCGTCGACATGAAGATTTTGGACTCCCCCGCGTCCACCATCTTGGTCACAAATTCCGAAGGCACTAGATAAGCCATACGTTCCTCGAGTTTTTGGGTTATCGGCCTTAAAAAAGAAAAGGCCAAAAAAAATCCACCCCCAGGCGCCCCCA